>JAHAWW010000092.1 GCA_018383375.1 Prevotellamassilia sp.
AGACCGGCAAGCGACTGGTCACCGGTGTGGTCACCGACGACTCCGGCAATCCGCTCATCGGCGCCCATGTGCGCATAAAAGGCCAAAAGCGTGGCAGCATCACCAACGTCAACGGCCAATACAGCCTACAGGAGGGCACGACTAAGACGCAGTTGCAAATCTCTTATATGGGTATGAAAACCCGCACGGTAGATTTGCCCGAAGGCAGCCGACCGCTGCAACGCGACGTGATGTTGAGCACCTCAGACAATATGCTGGGCGAAGCCGTCATCACCAATGGTTATCACAAGATTGACCCACGCAACAATACGGCAGCCATCACCTCGGTCAAGATGGACGACATCCTCATGCCCAACATGACCACTATCGATATGGCGCTTGAAGGACGCATCCCCGACCTTGTCTTCACCAACAACTCGGGCGAGGCCGGTTCCACAGGTCGTGTGCGTGTGCGTGGTACGTCGACCATCATCGGCAATCGTGAGCCGCTCTGGGTGCTCGATGGTTTCGTGCTCCAAGACCCGGTCAACGTCAGCACCGACCAGCTCAACGACCCCGACTACATCAACTATGTGGGTAACGCCATCTCTGGTATCAACCCCGAAGACATCGACCGCATCGACGTGTTGCGCGACGCAGCCGCCACGGCCATCTATGGTGTGCGGGCCTCAAACGGTGTTATTGTGGTGACGACCAAAAAAGGACAGGTGGGCAAACCCACGGTGAGATATTCAAACCAAACCTCCATCACCCGCCGGCCACACTATTCCGACAAAAACATCAAACTGATGAACTCGCAAGAGCGTGTGCAGTTTGGTAAGGACCTCACGGATTTGCACTACGTTTTCCCGCAAAACATGCCTATGGTGGGCTACGAAGGTGCCTACTATCGCTATCAGACCGGACAGACCGACTACGACTCCTTCTTGAGCGAGGTGCAACGCTACGAGACAGTTAATACAGACTGGTTTGACCTGCTCACAGAGAATGCCATCACGACCCAACACTCACTCTCGATATCGGGTGGTAGTGAGGCTACACGCTATTATGCATCGGTGGGCTATTCACGCCAAAATGACGTCATCAAAACGCAACACGTAGACCGCTACACGCTCTCTATGAATATGATGACCAATCTGGCCAAAAACTTCAGGGCCAACATCCGCGTGAATGGTAATGTGCAGAAGAAAAACCACCTGCCCAGCGAGGTGTCGCCCATGAACTACGCCTACGAGACCACTCGCGCCCTACCGGCATACAACCCCGACGGTTCGCTCTATTATTATCAGCGCCACGGCTATTCGGTGGGCAACAGCCAAAAGCAATCTCGCCTCTATAACTACAATATCATCAACGAGATAAACAACTCATCGAGCGAGTATGATGGCAACTCCATCAGCGTCAACGGCGATTTGAACTATCGTCTCGGAACGATAGCCGACTTCACGGCTGCAGCCTCTTATAGCCGAAGCTCGACGTTGCAGGCAGTGTGGTTTGGCGAAAACACCAACTATGTGGCCATTCTCAAAAACGGCGAAGCCTCTGACAAACCCGTTGAAGGCGAAAGCGGACTCTGCGAACTGCCTTATGGCGGCGTATATAACACCACCAACACCATCAGCGAAAGCCTCATTGGCCGTCTGCAGGCCAACTTGCACTATCGCACACCCAACCAGCTCCATCTCATCAACGCCACTGCAGGTTATGAGGTTGACCTGAGCCGAACCACGGGCGTAAGCGACCAAACGCGTGGCTATTTCAAAGACAGAGGTATGAAGTATATGTCGATGACAGCCGAAGACCTTGCTTCATTCCCACTCTATCAAAGTTGGCTGGCTGAAGGGCATCGCTCTTTGACAAAAGGCAAAACCAACACTTTGAGCGCCTACCTCAGCACCTCTTACACTTACCACGACTTGCTCACGTTTGGCCTCACCGGCCGTTTCGACGCCTCAAACCGTTTCGGTAGTCGCAGCAACGAGAAGTTCAACCCCGTGTGGACAGTGTCGGGTAGCTGGAACATCCGCAACACATTCTGGGGCGACCCCTATAGCTCGTATGCCGACGAAGACGCCAGAAACTTCTTCATCGACCGTTGGCGCCTGCGTATGTCATACGGCTACACTGGCAATATGCTCGATGGCCAAACGCCCGACTTGCTCGTGCGGCTTGGCACACTCGACACCTATTATGGCGAAAATGTTTCATACGTTTCGTCGCTGCCCAACCCAGACTTGAAATGGGAGAAAACAAGCGACTTCAACGTGGGAACGGAAATCGGTATGTTTGAGAGCCGATTGAACTTCTCTATCGACTTCTGGTGGCGTCACACCACCGACGCCATTGCCGCCACCGACGTCTCGACCATCAACGGCATCCGCTCAATCTATATGAACAAGGGTACGCTCGACAACCACGGATTCTCGTTCCAAGTGAGCGGTTATCCCATCAAGACGAAAGACTGGCAGCTCTATCTCTCAACAACCTACTCATGGGCTACCAATAAAGTGGCCTCGGGCACTAACGAGAACTTCACCATCGACAACTACCTCAACGGTACGGCAGTAATTGACGGCAAGGCCATCGGTACCTTCTATTCTTATGCATTCCTCGGCCTTAACCCCCGCACCGGTGTGCCGATGTTTGACGACTATCAAGACCGCCAGCACCTGCTCTCCGGCCTCTCACTCGGCCAAGTGGTGCAGCGTGTAATGGTGGAGAGTGGCAACCGCGACCCGAAGTTCACCGGCAACCTCTATGCCACACTGACTTGGAAACAGCTCTCTCTGCGCGCCAACTTCAACTATCGCGTTGGCTCAAAGGTGCGTCTCTTCAAGCTCTACACACCCGTGCTCAGCGGTGTCTCTTCAGACAAGAACGTGCGCTATGAGTTCAACAACCGCTGGCGCAACCCGGGCGATGAAGTCTATACCAACATTCCCGTGCTGCTCTCGCCGAGCGACCCGCTATATTCTCAATATGCCCAGCACTGGTCGAGAGGTCTCGCTGCCAAGATTGACAACATCCAGCCTTTTGCCGGCAACGTGTGGAACATGTATGACCTTTCAGACCTCCGCGTCGTTTCGGGCGACTACCTCAAATTGAGCAACCTCTCGCTCTCTTATAATTTTGCGCAAGCGTTGCTTCGCAACACGCCCATTAAGTCGCTGCGTCTGGATTTCTCTGTGACCAACGTCTTCACATTGGCCTCAAGCAAACTCAATGGTCAGTCGCCAACTCAGGCAGGTTTCGCCTCGGTCAACCTGTCAGACCGTCCGGCCTACACCTTGGGTTTGAACATCTCATTCTGACGAAACAGACTTCTTGCGAAGATATCCACACTCCTATAAATATATAAGACACTCCTCAATGAAAAAGATATTTATTCCTTCACTTCTTGCTGCCTCTGTGGCTTTGAGCAGTTGCGATGACTTCTTGAGCGCCTATTCTCAAGACCAAATCGTGGCCAAAGAAGTGAGTCATTTCGATGAAGTGATATTGGGTTCGGGCTATCTGCAAAGCGTAGCCCTGGCTGATGGTCCGTCTGTCGGCAACGTAGGCGGCTTCTTCAACGTTCTCGATG
The DNA here is from genome assembly GCA_018383375.1 of Prevotellamassilia sp. GTDB lineage: Bacteria > Bacteroidota > Bacteroidia > Bacteroidales > Bacteroidaceae > Alloprevotella. The sequence continues at coordinate 3,584 of JAHAWW010000092.1, forward strand.
ACGATGTCAACACCGGTCGCGACCGCGTTGTTGAAGGCCAAAGCGAGTCGAATGTAGTCTCAAAAGCTTGGCTGCAAGCCGTGGAAAGCCTCTATGGCTATTTTGGCTGGCAACAAGAAGTGGGCACCAACAGCGACGGCTCGCTCATCAGAGACGATGCCGGCACATGGGACAAACTCTACGAACACATCAACGTGACCAATGTCATTTTGTATGAAATCCAAGACTTGCCCCACTCCACCGAAACAGACG
>JAHAWW010000093.1 GCA_018383375.1 Prevotellamassilia sp.
GTTGGTCGGAGCGGCAATGACCACGAAGTCGGCATCGGCATAGGCTGCGGCGCCGTCGAGGGTGGCACGGAGGTTGAGGGGCTCCTCGGCAAGGTATTTCTCGATATATTCGTCTTGAATAGGCGACTGGCGGTGGTTTATCTTGTCCACCTTTTCAGCCACTACATCTACGGCGGTGACTTGATGATGGCGAGAGAGCAATGTGGCTATGCTCAGGCCGACGTAACCTGTGCCGGCTACGGCTATCTTGAGGTCGGTGAAGGGTCGCACAATTCTTATTGTTTGGTTACGGACTATATTAAGGGCAAACTAAAAAGATGCCATAAGTCCGCAAATATTGGTCATATTACTAAATCAAATTTTGCCGCATCAATAACACTGAACCGTATGGCTCATACAGAGCAGAGAACAGCCAAGAAGAACTGAAGTTATTTTTTTGTGTCCAGTTTCTCGAACTGACTGTTTTGAGACTTGTATTCGGGCACTATGGCCTTCATATATTTCACCATCTCAATGATGCGCACATCTCGAGAGAGGCGTTCGAGATTGTCGACGGCTTTGACGGCGTCGGCGTAGTCGTATTCGCGCACTTGGGCGATGCGGATGCGGTCGTGTTGGGTAGGCTGGGTATTTTCGGCGCTCGAAAGAACTTCTTCATAGAGTTTCTCACCCGGGCGCAGGCCGGTGTAGGCTATCTTAATGTCACGGTCGGGAACAAGACCGGCCAACTCAATCATGCGACGTGCCAAATGGTCTATCTTGACACTTTCGCCCATGTCGAAGACAAAAATCTGGTTGCCGCAAGTCATCGTGGCGGCCTCCATCACGAGGCGGCAGGCCTCGGGGATGGTCATGAAGAAACGGGTGATGTCGGGATGGGTCACGGTGACGGGACCGCCATGGGCTATCTGCTCGCGGAAACGGGGAATGACACTGCCGTTTGAACCGAGCACGTTGCCAAAACGGGTGGTAACAAACTTGGTGCGGCCATTTAGGTTGCCACACTCGATGCCCAAGCCGAGACTCTGCACATAGATTTCGGCCAAGCGCTTGGTGCAGCCCATCACATTGGTGGGGTTGACGGCCTTGTCGGTGGAGACCATGACCATCTTCTCTACGTCGTATTCGATGCACTTGTCGGCTACATTGCGGGTTCCGGCCACATTGACGAGGACGGCTTCGCAGGGATTTTCTTCCATCAGAGGCACGTGCTTGTAGGCAGCGGCATGGAAGACGATCTGCGGACGATAGGTGCGGAAGGCAAAGTCCAAACGCGAGGGTATGCGGACATCGCCGATGACGGGCACGAAATCGAGATTGGGGAAACGCTCTTCGAGTTCGAGGCGAATGTTGTGAACGGGTGTTTCGGCGTTGTCGTAGATGACAAGACGACGGATGCCGAAGGTAGCCAACTGGCGGCAGAGTTCGGAGCCGATGGAGCCTGCTCCGCCCGTTACCATCACGACTTTGTCTTTGAAACCGGATATGATTTCGTCCATTGAGACTTTTATCTCCGGACGGCCAAGGAGGTCTTCGATATTGACCTCGCGCACGCTCTGCATACGGGCATTTGACGAGTCGCCCACCTCATCGAGAGGAGGTGCGATGAGGG
>JAHAWW010000098.1 GCA_018383375.1 Prevotellamassilia sp.
AGTCTGCCGTTGCCTTTGAGCAGGTGGTGGTCGAGATGGCCTCGGCGTCCGGCCCAGTGGGGTAGGATGCGGCAATCGTCGAGAGCCACGTGGGTTTGCTTGGAATGGCCCGTGAGCACGTAGTCCATACGCAGAGTGGCGTCTTCAAACCATTCGTTGAATATCGGACCGTTGCCCTGAGCCACGCTATGAAGTGTAAACACCGTCAGCAGGCACAGGGTGATGGTTCTGAATTTGTGCAGCATAATCAAGTTTGTCGGTCTGTCGTTTCCTATATATATTATTAAGGAGTGTATGCCTTGCCTTGTTGAGGGTCAGAAGCGGGCATAAATCTGCACGTCGAGTGTGTTGTAGCGGTGCCCGATGGCTGCGCTGCGGTCATAAGTGCGGATGTAGCCCAATTGGAAAATGAGGTTTTTGCAAGGTTTGTAGTTGGCCGTGAGCCCCCAGTCAGTTTTCATGTCGTCCCATGTTTTTCCATTGCGATAGCAGTCCCATCGGCCGTAGATTTTGAGTCCCTTCATCACGGGTACTCCCACGGTGGCGTACCAAGCGTCGGCTTTGTTGGGGGCAGCGGCATTTGTGGTGACACTGCCCACGGAGTGCATGTATTCACCTCTTACAGTCCAGTCGGCTTCATATTTCATGCCGAAGCCATATCTCACGCGTTTCACACTCTTATAACTATTGGTGTTGGCAGCGTCATAGTTCTCGTTGACGTAGGTGCCGTTCCATCCAAAACCGCCGATACAGAGGTTTTTGACGGGTTGGAACCAGAGTCCGCCGATGAGGTCTTTGTGGTTGTCTTTGTCTTTGTGGTTAATGCCTTGTCCGTTGAAAAGTCCCACTTGATAATGCAAGAGGTTGAAGCCCTTGCCGGTCTTGAAAAGGTCGCCTTGAAGTTGAAGACCTACGTCGCGCCCCGAACTTTTGTGTTCGCCGTTGCGGTCGCCGATTGAAGCGATTTTCATCGTGGCTTGTGAATAGCTGCCAAGGCCCACATCGAGCGGGCTATAAGGATTTTCAAAACCAAAAGAGCGCTTAAACTGTCCGAGTTTTACGCGAAATGCCTCCCACTTTTGCCATTCGATGAAGGCGTCTACGATGCGTGGCCCCTTGTCGGTGCCTGGTGCGTCGTTCATTTCCATTTGCAGGCGGTAGTAGAAGTCTTGAAAACAATAGCCGTTGAGATAGAGTCTGACAAAACGCAGGTCGAAGCCGCCGTTTGAGGCTTGGGCGTCGCGGTCGTTGATGGAATATTTGCCGACAATATAACCGCCGAATTTGATAGAGAAGTCTGTTTGTTTGATAATTTTGGCCAATGAGATGCCTTCAGCGTCGTTGTGGCGTGCTTTGGTCAACATGGCGGAGTCGGCTTTGATGGTAGTCGTTTCTTGCGTGTTTTCGATGGAGTTTTCGGCACACACGGGTGTGTAAAAGGCAGAGAGACACAATGCCGTGGCTGCCGCTTTTAATATTGTATGCATAAGGTTTTTGAGAAGTTTTTTACTGCGTGTAAGTTGCGAAAAGATGCTCGTTTATGTCTAATGGCTTACCCTGCATCTATTCTTGGCAAAATTACAAAGTTTTTTTGAGGTAACAAGTCAATTAGTCAACGAGTGGGGATAGTTACTCATACACCACTCCTCGGCAAAGGCAAATTTTTGCCTGCGGCTCAAGTTAGGCGGCGCTCGGAAATGGCAAAAAAAATGTTTTTTCTTGCCATTCCTCTCGGCTTGCACTAACTTTTGCCTGCGGCTCAAGTTAGGCGGCGCCTCGGAAATGGCAAAAAAAATGGATTTTCTTGCCATTCCTCTCGGCTTGCACTAACTTTGCATCAGAATGCTACGACTTCCGCACGTTAATATATATAAGGAGTCGGTCCACGGAATTGCCGTGGGCCTTCTCCTTTTTGTTTTGTGTATGATATGTGGGTGCTCGTCCGAACGTTTTTTGTCTGACGACCAATATCTGCTCGCCAAAGTTAAGATTGAGACAGACAATCCACGGGCTGATGTCGGACGACTCGCCACCTCTATCAGACAAAAGCCCAACGCACGTTGGTTTAACTTTATCAAAGCGCCGTTGGGCATCTATTGCCTTCAAGGAAACGACTCGACTAAACGCATCAATCGCTTTTTCCGACGTATGGGTGAGGCACCTGTGGTTTATGACGAGCGACTCAAAAATCTCTCATTGGGCAGT
>JAHAWW010000104.1 GCA_018383375.1 Prevotellamassilia sp.
CATAGCCAAAATGAAAAACTTGCGTCTTTCCTTTTGTCTCTGCACTCATTTGCACTAACTTTCGCCTTACGGCGCAAGTTAGGCTGCACTCGGCAAAGCCCAATAAAAAACAAGTTTTTTTTGGTCTTTGCTCTCGCTTGCACTAACTTTGTCAAAAATAAAGAGAAAAGATAGTTTAATGGAAATTAAAATCAATGGGATTGAGGGGCTCGAAGAGGCCGCTAAGACGTTCGTCGACGCAATGGGCGAACGAAGCGTCTTTGCCTTCTACGGCAAAATGGGCGCCGGAAAAACCACGTTCATTAAAGCACTCTGTAAAGCACTGGGAATAGAAGACATCGTCAATTCGCCCACCTTCGCCCTCGTCAATGAATACCGCTCCGACACAACCGGCGAACTCGTCTACCACTTCGACTTCTATCGTATCAACAAAATCGAAGAAGTCTATGATATGGGCTATGAAGACTATTTCTACTCCGGCGCCATCTGCCTGATAGAATGGCCCGAACTCATCGAAGACCTGCTACCCGAAGATGCCGTGAGAGTGGATATCGTCGAAAATGCCGACGGAAGCCGCACACTCACACTGCCGCAATAATCTCACAATGACCACACTCTGACTATGAAAGCGCTGCATATCATCACGCCGGTGAAAGACTCCATCGACTCAACGCTGCAAACCATCAAAGCGGTGATGGCCTCGAAACTGAACGTGCCACACTCCTATACTATATATAACGATTTCAGTACGCCGGATAATACCCGTCGACTCGAAGAGGCACAGGCCGAAATGGGTTTCACGCTCGTCAATCTGGCCGACATCACCGACCACCCTTCGCCCAACTATCTGCTGGTGTTGCAAAAAACACGCCGTGAAGCACTCGAAGCCGATGCGGGCCTCTGCATTGTGGAGAGCGACGTGACCGTGGCAGAGGATACGCTTCAGCGACTCTATGATGAGGCCGCCTCACGACCCGATTGTGGCATTGCGGCCGCAGTCACCGTCGACGACCAGGGGGCAATCAACTATCCCTATCTCTATGCCCGCGGACGCGAAAACCAAATTATCGACAACAAAAAACACCAAAGTTTCTGCTGCTCGCTGCTCACCCCGGAATTGATGCGCCGATTTGATTTCGACACGCTCGATGCTTCAAAAAATTGGTTTGACGTCACCATCTCTCATCAGGCACTAGCCGTAGGGCTGCGCAACTATCTTTTCACCACCCTCCCAGTGGTGCACCGCCCACACCAAAGCCGGCCGTGGAAACAACTCAAGTATAAAAATCCTCTGAAATATTATTGGCTCAAATTCACCAAGGGCCTCGACAAAATCTAAGCATCCTGTGAACGACCAACCCATTCATTCCCATCGCGGCCTGCTCCATCCCACCACACTCGTGCTCGATGCCGAATATGCCGCCCTTGAGCCGTTTATGCGCAGCCTGCCCGAGCGTTTTGCCCGCGGCGAAGGTGAAGTGATTCACCAAGGGCGCAACGAACTGCGCATTATGACCCACGAGGGCTTGAAACTGGTGGTGAAGTCTTTTTGCCGCCCTCACCTCATCAACCGCTTTGTCTATGGTATCTTGCGCCCGTCAAAGGCCAAACGGTCTATGGAAAATGCCGTGAGGCTAATGCAACTCGGCATCGGGACACCGCGGCCGGTGGGCTATTACAATGAACGGGGCGTGCTGGGGCTGGCCTTCAAGCGCAGTTATTTTGTCACGCTCTGCTCTGAGTGCCGCTATCGCTACGAGCATTTGTTTGGCCCGACGATAGACTATGCCGACGAGGTGCTCACCGCCATCGGTAGCCTCACCGCACGCCTTCACGAAGCCCAACTGGCGCACAAAGACTACGGCAGAGCCAATATCCTTTTTGACAAAAAGCCCGACGGCACCCTGCTGCTTGAACTGGTCGACTTGAACCGTATGCACAAAGGACCGCTCGACATGAAAGCAGGCTGCAAAAACTTTGAGCGCCTGCCCGCCACGCCACACATGCACCGCCTCATGGCCAACGCCTATGCCGAGGCCCGTGGCTTTGATGCCGATGAATGTTTTCGCCTGATGCAGGCCTATCGCAGTGTGCAGCCGGGCAAGATTGATGATAAATACTAATCCATCTCCAAACGATTGAATATGAAAATCATAGCCGTGGTCGTCACCTACAACCGCCTCGCGCTCTTGCAGCGCACCATTGCCGCACTGAAGGCGCAAACACGTCCTTTGGACGCGATTGTGGTGGTGAACAACGGGGCCACCGACGGCACGGCCGAATGGCTGGAGGCCCAACAGGCTCTGACGATTTTCACACAAGACAATGTGGGTGGCTCAGGCGGGTTTGCCCGTGGCATTGGTGAAGCCTACGCGCTGGGGGCCGACCGCATTTGGTGTATGGACGACGATGTGTTTCCGCGACCGGCTTGTCTGGAGAACTTGCTCGAGGCGGCTACCAGCCACCCCGACGCCGCCATCTTGGCCCCACGTCGTTTTATGGGCGACAAAATCATTTGCCACGATTTCACCCGGTATAATCTCACCAACCCGCTGGCGTCGATGTATGCCGGGAAACTCAAAAAATGCCCACCGACAACGCCCACCTATGTGGCAGGAACTGCATTTGAGGGACCGCTCATCAGCCGGCAGGTGGTCGACACCGTCGGACTGCCCAACGCCCAACTCTTCATCTTTTGTGACGACACCGACTATTGTCTGCGCACCCATCAAGCCGGCATGCGCCTGCTCTATGTGCCTCAGGCCGAGATGGACAAGGCGGAGTTTTTTAGCGAAGACACTTGGGCCGAACGCGAAACAAAGAAAAAGTGGAAACGCTATTATCAGGTGCGCAATGCCACCTATCTCTCTCATCACTACGGCCGTAACTGGGCCGTCTGCCACCTGCGCGGTTTCATCGGCGTGGCCGGCTATATCGCTACGGCTGCTTTCACGGCCCCCTTTTCCAAAGGCTGGAAATGGAACGACATACCGCGACTCTGGCGAGCTTATCGCGACGGCATTCACGAGCGACTTGGCAAGATGTAGGCCGCTCTTTTATTCATCAAGACACTCAGGCTTATGCGACTCATTAAAATGACAGGCGGTTTGGGTAACCAAATGTTTATCTACGCCTTTTATATGCAAATGCGCAAACGGTTCAAGAATACACGCATTGACCTCTCAGACATGGTCCACTATCGCGTGCACAACGGATATGAGCTACACCGCATTTTTGGACAGTTGCCCGAAGACGAGTTTTGTATCAACCAAAAAGCCAAAAAGGTCATAGAGTTCCTTTTCTTCAAGACCATTCTTGAGCGCAAGCAAGACCTCACCACGCTTAAGGCGTTTGAGCGCTCTCGGCTTTGGCCTCTCATCTATTTCAAAGGATTTTATCAGAGCGAACGCTATTTTGCCGACATAGCCGACGAGGTGCGTGCCGCCTTCACCTTCGACGAGCGCAAGGCCAACGCTTCGACCGTCGAGATGCTTCGCCGCATTGAGGCCGACGACCGCTCGGTGTCGCTCCATGTGCGGCGTGGCGACTATCTTGAGCCATCGGTGTGGCGCAACACGGGATGTGTGTGCCGAGAAGAGTATTATCGCGACGCCGTGGCCTATGTCAGAGACAAAATGCAGGCACCCTCGTTTTACGTCTTCTCAGACGACATCGACTGGGCTGCCACCCATCTTGACCTGCCGCAGGCTGAGTTCATCAATTGGAATGTCGGAGCCGACAGTTGGCAAGATATGATGCTCATGAGCCGTTGCCGTCACCACGTCATCTGCAACAGCACCTTCTCTTGGTGGGGCGCGTGGCTCGGCGTCAATCCCGACAAGATGGTCGTGGCGCCCGAGCGCTGGTCGGCATTGTCTGAGATGCCCTACATCTGTCCCCAATCGTGGGTGAAACTGCCCGTGACGCTGCCCGATAACCTCAACGCAATCTGACGTATGAAGCCCAATCTTTTTGTCAAGGCTTGCCGGGCCTTGGCTGCTTTGCCCAAAACATTCAGCCGCACCCCTCGGCCGCGGCTCATCATGACACTTCTGGTAAAAAACGAGGAAGAAATGCTCGTGCGCCATTTGGAATATCATCACGCCGCCGGCGTGGACGGTTTCATCGTGACCGACAACAATTCCACCGACCGCACCCCCGACATCCTCCGGCACTATCGCGACAAAGGTTGGGTGTTGGAAATCATCGACGAACCCGGCACCGATTATGCCCAAAAGCAGTGGGTGGACCGCATGGTGTGGAAGGCCAAAACCCAATATGGGGCCGACTGGGTGGTCAATGCCGATGCCGACGAGTTTTGGTATTGTCCCGAAGGCAATCTCAAATCAGCGCTTGTGGCCACACGGGCCAATGTATTGGCTTGCGAAATGCGCAGTGTCTATCCCCAAGACGACCGCCCCTGGACCGAGTGGGACAAGACCGTGCGCTATGTGGCCGACCAAGCAGCCTATGGTCTCTCGCCCTATTCGGTGTTTGAACGACAAAACAAGAAGGTTGTCCATCGCGCTGCCGGCTATCTGCAAATCTCAATGGGCAATCACAAGGTGGCCATGCTGCCCAAGCGCGAGGAGCGGAGCGACATCGTGGTTTGGCACTACAACGTGCGCGGCCGCAGTCAGTTTATGACCAAAATGATTAACGGCGGCCGACAACTCGAACAGCACAAAGGCCGACACGGCGGCCGGCATTGGCGCTATTTTTATGCCCTATATAAAGAGGGGAAACTCGAAGCGGAATACGAAAGGGTGATTGGCACGGCTACACTCGACCGCCTCGAAGCCGACGGTTATGTGGTTAAAGACAATGTGATGCCCGACATTTTCAAAGCCCAGGTTTTGCCGGCCATTTAAGAGACTAAAGACTAAAAGTCTAAGAGTCAAAGAGACT
>JAHAWW010000108.1 GCA_018383375.1 Prevotellamassilia sp.
ATTGGCTTTTCATGGTGGTGACTGGGTTTTCGCTCGGGCTTTCGGCTCAAACAGACAGTCAACCGCTTTTCGTGCATTTGGCTGACGGCTCGCTGGATGTTTTTCCGGCAGCCTCCATTAAGCGTTACGCCCAGACGTCCGACAGTCTCCACGTCACGTTGACAAACGACTCTGTGGTGGGTTACGCACTGACCGATGTGGCCCAAACGAGTCTTGAAGCTCCCGCCAATCTGCCGGTTTTCACTTCGTTCAAATTCAACAACAAATACAACGACCAAGTCTATACCGACGTCATAGCCACGCTCGAAAACGACTCGACTGTGACGGCCGTGGTACCGGCCATAGGCAAACGACTCACACCGTCGTTCCAAACCAGTGACGCTCTGTGCCGGGTGTATCTCGACGGCCAACTGCAAACGAGCAAAGTGTCACGACCGCGTTTCGACCACGACCTCGTCTACACACTCGGACGAGAAGGCTGGCGACAATTGTCGTTTGTCAAAACCAAAGACGAAGTGTGGTCTACACCCTCCGCCGATGAAACGGTAACACCTATATCTCTCTCCCTCGATATGCTCTCGACCAATGCGCCGTCAAACTATGAAGAGCGCGAAGGCTTGGCCATGATGCTCGACGGCGATCCCTCCACCATCTTCCACTCCACCTGGGGCTCGGGCGATTATGAAAAGCTCCCCGAAGACGAGTGTGCTTATGTGCAGGTGGACCTCAGTGAAGCCATAGATCATCTGCAATTCTCCTATATTACCAGACCAAGTTCTCAACGATGGCCGACGGCTTGGGCCATACAAGTATCGGCCGACGGCACCACATGGACCGAAGCTGCCACCATCACATCGGGACTGCCTGAAGCTAATGGCGCATCCTACACTTCCCCCACCATCGACCTGGGAGGGTCATACAGCCAACTGCGCTTTGTGCAGACGGCAGCTTGCTATAAGAACTATCTCTGTCTGGCTGAATTTTCGCTCAGCCAAGTGGTTGTCAACGAGACCGGCGGCGACGAGCCCGTGCTCATCAGTCCGGCAGAGTGGCAATATTCTTGGGTGCCCTACGGCCGTGAAGTGACGGTGAAAACAACTTGGCCCACCGACACGGCCACAATGGTACCGAAAATCTATGTCGACGTGGTCGACGGACAAATGATTACCAGCAAGGATATTTACCTGCGTGCCAAAATCACCATCGACGGGGCCGGAATTTGGCCCGACCTCACCGATAGCATCAGCATTCGAGGCCGAGGCAATACCAGTTGGAGCAACAACCCCGCCAGCAAAAATCCATATCGCATCAAATTCGACGTGAAGCGCAAACCTTTCGGCCTCACTGCCGGCAAAAGTTGGGTGTTGCTGGCCAACAAGCAGAGGGGCTCGATGATGACCAATGCCGTGGCCATGAAGGTGGCCAATCTGGCTGGAGCTGAAGCGGCCAACGATATGCTTCCGGTCGAACTCTATCTCAATGGCGAATATCGCGGCAGCTACAACTTCACCCAGCAGGTGGGCTTCTCCAACAACAGTGTCGACCTGCCCGATGAGAGCGATGCTGTCCTCCTCGA
>JAHAWW010000110.1 GCA_018383375.1 Prevotellamassilia sp.
ACGCTTCAAGATAGTCGGCGCGGCGATTGCGATAGTCAATATAATAGGCGTGTTCCCACACGTCGGCCACGAGGAGCGGTCGCTTGCCCTCGGTCAGGGGATTGCCGGCGCCGGAAGTGTTCACAATTTCGAGCGTACCCTCAGGGCTTTCCACCAGCCAAGTCCAGCCCGAACCAAAAAGCGAGGTGGCCGCCGCAATGAATTGCTGCTTAAACTCCCCGAGCGAGCCGAAACGGCTCGTCAAAGAGGCGCCAAGAGCAGAGTCAATCGACCGGGGCCGCGGCGTCAAAGCCTCGAAAAAGAAGGTGTGGTTCCACGTCTGCGCCGCGTTGTTGAACACCGCACCAGACGCTTTGCAAACCATTTCTTCAAGCTCCATATCTTCATAGAGAGTCCCTTTGATGAGCCGGTTGAGATTGTCTACATATGTTTGCAGGTGGCGACCATAGTGAAATTCAATAGTTTCGGCGCTCATGGCCGGAGCGAGCGCTGCATGCGAATAAGGCAGGATAGGCATTACGTGTTTCATAGTCTTGATGGTTTAGAAAGGTAACATATATTGGTTTATGGCACAGCCGCTGCTGCCCTGGATAATCTGGATAATAATGCGACTACTATCTCGCGTCACTATTCTAAGTGTTTGCCTTTTGACGGTCAGCCTGTTTATTTTGCGCTATCAATAAAGATGAAAAATGCGCTCCATCAACTGCCACTTTTCGGCAGATGACGCCGAGGACGAGGCCTGCTGAAAACGCGCTGTCAAGGCTTCCCATTCTGCTTGACGCGGCAGAGTGGCGAGGCGAGCCATTGAGGCCGCCCAATCAAAGTCGGCCGGCGTCTCGACTATCATAAACAGACGCGTGCCGAGCAAATAGATTTCCATCTCAAGAATACCCACACTGCGTATGCCGTCTAAGATTTCTTGCCAAACCTGCCCTTGTTCGTGGAGCCGGCAATAGTCGGCAATGAGCTGAGGGTCGTCTTTAAGGTCTAACGTCTGGCAAAAGCGCTTGGTGGGCCCATCGTGTTGTTGCTGGATATATCCCTCGGTTTTCAGAATGATGGTGTGTGTGGTGGCGTGTTGAGACATAGATTAGCGGGTTTTGTTTACACTCTCAAAAATATTGAAAAACACTGCCAACAGCGCCTTTTATTTATGAAAAATAACATTGGCAGCCCAATGATAAACCTTGTTAACCACCAATGCCAAGCCGATTTTGCAAACAACACACATATTGCCGCCCCCTCGGCCGGGAGAAGAGCAGACCGCACCACGAACTTACAAAATGTCTCATTGCACCAAATTATGCCGCTCGACTGGAATTTATCACTACTAACCATTACCTCTGCGACGTATATTGTCTATTCTGACCCTTAAAACGTAGAATTTTAACAATCAAGAAAGTTTATCTTAATTTTTGTTGGTTATATTGTGATATTCGACTACATTTGTGGCATTGTTTTCTCTGGTCGGTACGTTTTTTAGGTGTTTAATCCCCCAAACGCCGACGGCCGGCCCGTCCGGCGAATTAAAAGACTATTACATGAAACAACAGCATCTCCAATCTCACGGCATGTCGATGACCGAACGCCTCTCATGGCGCAGGTCGTGGGCCTCGGCCGCTCTGTTGGCCGCCTTTGCGTTGACCCCGCTCCCTGTTGCGCTTCACGCTCAGACGACCGGACAGACAACGGGTGCGCAAGCGCCCAATCAGACCGGCAAGCGACTGGTCACCGGTGTGGTCACCGACGACTCCGGCAATCCGCTCATCGGCGCCCATGTGCGCATAAAAGGCCAAAAGCGTGGCAGCATCACCAACGTCAACGGCCAATACAGCCT
>JAHAWW010000111.1 GCA_018383375.1 Prevotellamassilia sp.
TTGCATTTCAAAACCGAGACGACACGCTATGTGATGGCTGTAAATACCGATGATGCAAACTCCAACGTCGGCACGATAACCGTAGCTGATGGCGAAACAGTGCCCGAAAGTGCGAAATGGAAAATTGTAGAAAACGGTACAGGCACATGGAATATCATTCCTTTCGAAGGAAGTCGCGGTTGGAACCAGCGTGGCGAGCTTAGCGGTAACCTATGCGTTGGTCAATGGGAAAGTAACAACACTGACGACAACCGCTGGTACATTCAGAAACCTACAGAGATGGCCCCGGGGTCATCAGTTGCTGACAATTCAAGCAACACCGTAGGTTTGCCTACGCAAGCTTGGCTTGCTACGGGCATTCCTGCACACAATGCAGCTACGACTCTGGAGGGAGAGTTTACATTAGACAATGTCTCAGCATTCTACACTGCCTGGGCCGCTTCTTCTTTACCCGTAAGTCTCGTCACTCCCTCCCAGCCGGCTTCCGGATTGTTTAAGATAAGAAATGTCGGAACGGGTAAATATCTTTTCCAGTCAGAAGAGAAAAACGCCAAAGGTGTGACTTTGCTTAACGATGGCGGTGACAACTCCAGGTATTATTGGACAGCCAACTTCAGCGGCAATGATGTTACGCTTAAAGGTTCTCTTGGTCAGGCGCCCAAAAGAGGCGCCCAACGTAAGACTTATACCGGCATTGGCGATGGCATTGTGATGAGTACCATCACTATGGAAGGTGCGCCCTTAGGTTCCGCTGAATACACTGAGAATACCTTCTTATGGCCTAACGTACATTCAACCACTAATTATGATTACACCATCAAGCGGGATGCATACAACTCAGAAACCAACCCTGCGTTCTTAACGACATATGCCACAACGGGAACTGCCGACCAATACGTTTTCGAACCTGTAACGTTCTCAGGCGGCGAACAAATTTATACGGTGAGCGTTGACCGTTCTATATACAATAGCGATGCCAATGTCACACTCAATGAGGACAGCTACACCGGCAACAAGACCGTGCATGACGGTGGTTTCTTTGTACTAACGTCAGCTCCTACGGCTGGACAATTCAGCGCAACAGCTGCAAGCGGAAGTTCTTTGTATGTACCTCAAGTCGCTGTTTCCGGTAATACTATCCAAGTCACCTATACCGCCGATGAAGAACAAGCAAACACCGTAGTGGCCAAAGCCACAGAATTGGTCGCTTCATCTGCTGCAAATAAGGTGGGCTATCCAAACTCCACAAGCGCCGCCTATACGGAACTGAACGACGCTTTGAACGCCTACAATGCAGACAACACCTCGGCAGACAAACGGACGACCTTATTTATCAAATACGAGAACTACAAGAAATCCACCACCAATATTGCTTTACCCGCAGATGGCAAGGCTTATACCTTTAAGAATGTGGCCTACGATTCAGAAAACAGATGGTATCTGAAGTATGTGGATGAGGCCACAGGCATAACCCTTACGCCTAATGCAGAAGAAGCCACCACGTTTGTTTGCCGCAAAGTGAGTGAAGGCCAATATGCTTTCGTGAACAATGACGGCAAATATCTGGCTTGGAAAGGTGGTAAAGAAGGTGGTAATAGCAATAAAGGCTATGTAGACGCTTACGATTATGTAGAAAAGAGCAAAATCGGCAAAGATTCTATTGCCTACAGTGATTGGGCCCTGCTGACCATTGAGAAAATGATTGCAACCGGCAATGTTAGCGGCTCACAGGCTGATCTGTGCGGCTATATGACGATTAAAGGCCGCAGAATCAATACTACTGATGCCAACTATTTCGTTATAAAAGCCAACGGTAATTTTGACCATGCATCAGCTCCTTTCTTCCAGACCAGTAATGGCACAAGATTCTCTTCAGCCTTCTTGATTGAAGACGCTACCTACGCCAACGTGGTGAGCCTCAAAGACGCTTCAACCCTTGAAAGCGGCAAGAACATTGCCACCTTCAGCGCTCCCTTCCCCACCGTTGTGCCTGCAAACACTACGGCCTATACCGTGGAAACAACGAGCGGCACTAACGTGACCAAAGTGGCCCTGCAAGAGGCTGTAACCGCCGGCAATGCCATTCCGGCCAACGAAGGCGTCATCCTTATCGGGACGGCTACAGGCAACGTCACGATGCTGCCCCGCACCACAGAGG
>JAHAWW010000112.1 GCA_018383375.1 Prevotellamassilia sp.
CTGCGTATTATTGTAAATTAACAGTCGGGGGGTAATTCTTGACATCTATTAGTATTTTTGCAGCGAGATAAATATAAACGGTGCATTTATTGGACTATAATACTTCGGTATGTCCGGTTGTGGTCAACACACACGGTTTCGGGCCGCCGAAAAAACACTGCCGCGCCTATTTTTTTTGCATGCTTTTTTGACCAGTCTGATGTTGGGCTGGCTTTGACGCTATGCTCGCCGCGGTTAATTTCAACGCATTTCAATGATACATTTAATTTATAACTAACATCCTAAACTTAATCGTATGAAAAAACTTTATCTTCTTTTTCTCGTGATGCTCGCCGGTGTGGGGAGCATGTGGGCAGAAGGCTCCAAGTCGATTGTGTGGTTTGGCGGCGCAAATGCCGGGTCAGGCCATGAGTTTATTACCGATGCTCGAGAGGTAAATGACAAAGCTACTGGCTTTAGTACGCAATTAGAAGATGGCTGTACTGTGACTTTTACACTGACGAAGGGAAAGATGTGGACGGGAGGTATCAGCGGCACATGGACAAACACCGATGCACTTGATAAGATGAACGCAGTGCTGGGCTCAAGCTTCACGGCTGCCGATTTTGGCCAGGGTTCTACTCTCAGTTTCACTGCTTCTGGCGCAGGTGGTTCTAAGTCTACATTGTCTTTGACATTACCGTCGAGCTACACAGCTGGCGATGCCATTGTTTTTTATCTTTCGCTTTCTGCCAAGGAAACTTTATTGAGCGACTTTTCAGTGACGGGTCTCGACGAGGCTGCGCTTTCTTATGCCAGCAACAATGGGTCCGGCTTTAGCTTCACGCCCACTTATTCGAGCGGCTCAAGCGCCATCACGATTGTAAAGGTGGTTGGTAAGGTCACTTCCAGCCGTCAAGTCGTGTTTGCTTCGACGACCGATAAAAATGCTTGGCAGACGGTATCTTATCGCCCGTTGACGGCAGAGGAATACAATGCAGAGGCCAAACCCGCTGCTCTTGCATTGCTTGACGCCAAACTCGCCAAGGGCCGTCTGCTTGGTACAGGCGTAAGCCACTATACCTATACAGGTAACGGTGATGCCACCGGCACTATTAGAGATGCCGAGCTTCTCCTCAACAACGCCGAAGCCACAATTACTGATATCAACGCCTCTATCACAGCCCTCGACGGTATCTATGCAAACTTCAGACTCAACATGCCCGAGACCGGCAAACTCTATCGCTTAAGAGGTTATGCTTCTAAGAACTATATAGCCCCTGCTGCAGCCACACCGGATGCTGACACCAGGATGGCTATGAATGCGGACATGGATCTGCCTGGCACTATCTTTATGTTCACAAACGGTGATCAAGTGGACAGCCAAGCCGGCTACAAACTCTGGAACTACAGCACCGGCTATTACACCAAAGAAACCCACAACCTCGGCGCTATGGCCGATGCAGCAAACTCTATGAGTATTCGTGAGGCTACCAGCGGTAATCCCGGTTGCTATATGCTGCATACCAATACTAGCACTAGTGGTTTGGGCACATGGATTTACGACAACACCACTGTAGTTGACCGTAACGGCTCATACTCCGCCGGCAATTGCGACTGGACAATGGAAGAAGTTACTTGGCTGCCCATCCCAGTAAGCAATACCTACGGCATCGGCACATTCTATAGCCCCGTAGATATTGCCATCACCGACGAGGGGTACGCTAAAGATGCTCGCTTGAAATTCTACATCGGCTCTATTGATAATGACTACTTGGTGCTCACCAAACTCGAAAACAATCTCCCGGCCGAAACGCCTGTGGTGATTGAATATGTAAGCGACCCTAGTTACCAGAACGGTTGCGCTTATCTCAAAATTGCCGACAGCGCTGACGCCGTAGAGGGGCAGAATGACCTTCGCGGAACGCTCGAGACCATCGCCAAGCCCGCGGATGACATCTATACCCTCCAGCCTGCTACGCAAGGCGCCAAAGAACTGACCTTCTGCCTCTACACGGGTGAGACCATCAAGGGCTGCAAGGCCTATCTGCCCGCAGCAAAGGCCGTCAAAGGTAACCGTTACAACACGGGTGAGACCACCGGCATCGAGGGCGTAGCTACCGAAAAGGGCAACAAGGAAATCTTCGACCTCAGCGGTCGCCGCGTGCAGAACCCCACCAGCGGTCTCTACATCATCAACGGCCAGAAGGTTTACGTGAAATAATTCATCCTTATAAACTATAAAGACGTCAGAAAATGAAAAAACAATATATCACCCCCGCCGCCGAAACCATCGCTTTCGCCACCGAGGGCATCATGAACAACATTTCTTCGGTGCAGATTGATTCAAGCGCAAGCGGCGACGAACAATACAGCAACCGCGGCGGCGCAGCTTCGTCGCAATGGTCCGAAGATGAGGCAAATGGCGATTTTTGGGAATAATCCCACCACGCGCAGACATTCTCGCATAGTAATTTAATAATTAATAGAGGCGGTCGAGTCCATTCATTGGAACTCGACCGCCTTTGGCTTCTGACATCGTCACAGCGACGTCAAGCTTTGGCTCAGGGCTGTCAGTCGCCCAATATC
>JAHAWW010000113.1 GCA_018383375.1 Prevotellamassilia sp.
GGCTCGGCCTATAGCCGCGAATGGGACTATAAACGTATGAGAGACATCGCCGACAAAGTGGGCGCTCTCTTGATGATTGATATGGCACACCCCGCTGGACTCATTGCCGCAGGACTGCTCGACAACCCCGTGAAATATGCCCACATCGTCACCTCGACCACACACAAAACCTTGCGCGGCCCACGTGGCGGCATCATCTTAATGGGCAAAGATTTCGACAACCCATGGGGACTCACCACCCCAAAAGGCGAAGTGAAGAAAATGAGCCAACTGCTCAACTCGGCCGTGTTCCCCGGCACCCAGGGCGGACCCCTCGAACACGTCATCGCGGCCAAAGCAGTGGCCTTCGGCGAAGCACTCAAGCCCTAATTTAAAGCCTATGCACTGCAAGTGAAGAAAAACGCCGCACGACTGGCCGACGAACTCACACACCGAGGCTTCACCATCGTGAGCGGAGGCACCGACAACCATTCCATGCTCGTAGACCTGCGCTCAAAATATCCCGAACTGACCGGAAAAGTGGCTGAAAATGCACTCGTGGCTGCCGACATCACCGTCAATAAAAACATGGTGCCATTCGACAGTCGCTCGGGCTTCCAGACTTCGGGCATACGACTCGGCACACCGGCCATCACCACTCGCGGCGCCAAAGAAGACTTGATGGTACTCATCGCCGAACTCATCGAAACGGTGCTCAACGCGCCGACAGACGAAACGGTCATTGCCGCCGTGCGCGCACGCGTCAACGATGTGATGAAAGACTATCCTCTCTTTGCTTGGTAAACTCTTGACCATTATATAAGCCCGGGGGTGATTGGCCCCGGGCTATAAAAATGTTTCCTTTTCGAGGGTATCCACTGTTCGCCGCTGACGATTATCCGGTCTACAAATCCCCAAACGACTTTCTCTGTCCGGCACATTCTCACCAAAAAGACTCACCCACCATGCCCAAATTCACCCCACTGCCCGCCCCCATGATTGACGACATCAACGAAGCTGTCAAGGTGATGAAAAACGGCGGCGTCATCATCTACCCCACCGACACCATTTGGGGCATAGGCTGCGACGCCACAAATGCCGAAGCCGTGGCACGTGTGGTCGAAATGAAAGGACGGGACGCCGAACAAGCCCTCATCTGTCTGGTCGACAACGAGGTGAAGATACAAAGCTACGTGGAGAAGGTGCCCGAAGTGGCTTGGGACCTCATCCAATGCTCAGACGAGCCGCTCACCGTGATATACGACGGCGGACGCTATCTGGCACCAGGCGTCACTGCTCCAGACGGGTCGGTGGCCATCAGGCTGACACGCGAAGATTTCTCACGCGAACTCTGTCGCCGCCTGGGACGACCGGTAGTCTCCACCTCGGCCAATCTGCACGGTAGACCTTCACCCAAACGCTTCGATGACATCGCCGAAGAACTGAAAGCGGCCGCCGACTACGTCTGCCGCTCACGACGCAAAGAGAAAAAAACAACCACCGCGTCGCACATCGTCAAACTGGGCGCCGACGCCTCAGTGAAAATCATTAGATAAACACGCTCACACACAAAACTAAGCCTGTGACGAATACTACACAAGACGTTTCTGCCATATTAGACTCGGGAACCGACTACAAAACGGCTGCCCCCACCACTGAGCAAGAGCCACCACGTGGACACGCTGAGCGGTTTTTCGCCTATTTGGGCGAACACCTCTCGCAGCGTCAATATATTTTGCTGCTCAGTTTCTTGGTGGGTGTCGGTGCGGCACTGGCCGCCCAAACCTTGAAGTGGCTCATCCATCAAATAGAGTATTTGCTCACGTCGCGCCTCGACGCCACGTCGTCAAACTGGCTCTATCTGGTGCTCCCGGTCGTGGGCATTTTCTTGACTGCCCTATTCATTAAATATATCGTGCGCGACGATATCGGACACGGCGTGACAAAAATTCTCTATGCCATCTCGCGCCGACAAGGACACATCCGACGCCACAACTGCTGGTCGAGCGTCGTGGCCTCGGCCTTGACCATCGGTTTCGGCGGTTCGGTAGGAGCGGAATCGCCCATCGTGCTCACCGGCTCGGCCATCGGCTCTGACCTCGGGCGAATGTGCCGGCTCGACCATAAGACACTGATGCTGCTCATAGGTTGTGGCGCTTCGGGAGCCATAGCTGGTATTTTTAAAGCCCCCATCGCCGGACTGGTCTTTACGCTTGAAGTGTTGATGATAGACCTGACTATGGCGTCGCTACTGCCCCTGCTCGTGTCGTGCCTCACAGCCACCTGCATCACCTATGCCCTGACCGGCACATCGGCGATGTTCAGCTTCAACCTGCTTGACCCTTTCACCGTGGAGCGTGTGCCGTCGGCCATTTTCTTAGGTATCTTCTGCGGTCTCATATCGCTGTGGTTCACCAGAGCCATGAACGCTTTTGAACAAGTGTTTGGGCGGCTCGGCGGCCTATACTCCAAACTGGCACTGGGCGGCACGGTGCTTGCCCTACTCATCTATTTCTTCCCACCCCTATACGGTGAAGGCTACGGCGTCATCTCGACCATTCTCAATGCCAACGACGAGACACAAGTGGCCAACGTGATGAACAACTCACTATTCTACGGCCACCCGGAATATCTCCTGCTCTTCTTCGGGCTTATCATCGTGTTTAAGGTCTTTGCCACCACAGCCACCAATGGCGGTGGAGGCTGCGGCGGAACCTTTGCCCCAAGCCTTTTCTTAGGTTGCATCGGTGGATACTTCTTTTCTTCCGTTTGGAACCACTATGGCGTGTTGGGCATACACGTTCCTCACACCAACTACGCCCTGCTCGGCATGGCCGGCGTGATGAGCGGCGTGTTTCACGCCCCCTTGACCGGAGTGTTTCTCATAGCCGAGCTCACCGGAGGATACGCGCTCTTCATTCCACTTATGATTGTGTCGGTCGCTGCCTATCTCACCATTCACGCTTTCGAGCCTCACAGCATCTACTCAATGCGTCTGGCACGCAAAGGCGAACTGCTCACACACCATAAAGACCGGTCGGTGATGACACTCATGACACTCGAAGCCGTCGTCGATAAGGAAAGGCCCAAACTGCAACCCGACATGTATCTCGGACAAATCGTACAGGCCATCGCCAGCAGCAAATCGCTACACTTTGCCGTGACCGACAGACAAGGCTCACTCTTGGGCGTCATCAACATCAATAACCTGCGCAAAATTATCTTCCGCAGCGAACTCTACAGGATGTATAAAGCACAAGACCTTATGCAGCAACCGCCTGCTATCTTACACACCAACGACAGTATGGCTGTGGTGATGGATACGTTCCAGGATTGCAGCGCCGGCACACTGCCTGTGTTGACCCCCGACGGCAAATATGTGGGCTTTATCTCACGTACGCGACTCTACGCCCACTATCGGCAAATCATGAAAGACTATTCTGAAGAATAACACTCCTATTATATATATAAGGACCATAAGCCTATGCTTCATCATACGAAACAAAATCTCCGCATCATTTATATGGGTACGCCCGACTTTGCTGTGGCGCCGCTCAAACGCCTTGTCGAAGGCGGCTACCAAGTCGTGGCCGTCGTCACTATGCCCGACAAGGCCGTGGGACGTCATCAAAGCACCCTCCAAGCCTCGCCCGTGAAGCAATATGCCGTTGAGCAAGGCCTCCCCGTGCTTCAGCCGGAAAAATTGCGCGATGAACAATTCCTCAAAGACTTGGCCGCCTTCGACGCCGACATGCAAATCGTCGTCGCATTCCGTATGCTGCCTGAAGTGGTTTGGGCCATGCCACGGCTGGGAACCTTCAACCTCCACGCTTCACTCTTGCCACAATACCGCGGCGCCGCACCCATCAACTGGGCCATCATCAACGGCGAAAAAGAAACCGGCGTGACCACCTTCTTTTTAGATAAAGAAATCGACACGGGCAAAATCATCGACAGCCGTCGCATCGAAATTGAAGAGACAGACACCGCAGGCACACTCCACGACCGTATGATGGAAGTGGGGGCAGCCCTCGTCTGCGAAACCGTAGACCAAATCATCGCCGGAAACGTCAAGCCCGTAGCACAAGACACCCTGTATGACGGCGCACTCAGACCGGCACCCAAAATCTTCAAAGAGACGTGCCGCATCGATTGGCAGCAACCGCTGGAAAAGGTCTACAACTTCGTGCGCGGCCTCTCGCCCTACCCTGCCGCTTGGACCGAACTCCACCATGCCAAAGGCGTCTCCGTGATTAAGATATACGACACGCACAAAACAATCTGCTCGCCCGCCGAAGCCGTGGGCACCCTCCTCACCGACGGCCGCAAAACCATCAAAGTGGCCTTGACCGACGGCTACCTGCATCTCGACACCCTGCAAATAGCCGGCAAAAAACGAATGACGGCCACCGACTTCCTCTGCGGCTTTCACGCAGACGGCACAGAGCGTCTCGTCTGAAAAGTTCTCACTCCGTCACTTAGCTTCACCTTCTTCCTCACCACCTCAACCGTTATGAAAAAACGCATTTTATTCATCATCAACCCCATATCAGGCACTCGCCGCAAAAAGAGAATGCCGGAAGAGATTGAGCGCCATCTCGACCATAGTCGCTATGAATATGAAGTGCGCTTCACGACACATGCCGGACACGCTGCCGAAATGGCGGGTGCGGCGGCTAAAGACGGCGTGGATGTAGTGGTGGCTGTGGGTGGCGACGGTACGGTCAACGAGGTGGCACGCTCTTTGGTGCACACTGAGACGGCTCTCGGCATCATTCCCTGTGGCTCCGGCAACGGACTGGCCCGCCATCTGCAAATTCCGCAAAATGCCAAAGGTGCCATTGAGATTATCAACCAAGGCGTCATCCACTGTCTGGATTATGGCAAGATTAATGGCCGACCGTTTTTCTGTACATGCGGCATGGGCTTCGACGCTTTTGTGAGCAAGAAATTTGCCGAAAGTGGCAAGCGCGGCCTCATCCAGTATGCACGCAACACCATCGGCGTGGGACTGACCTATAAACCCGAAACCTATATCATCACCGACGAAAACGGCTCACGCACACAAGAGGCCTTCCTCATAGCCTGCGCCAACGCCTCACAATATGGCAACAACGCCTACATAGCGCCTACCGCTTCGATGAAAGACGGACTGATGGACGTGATTATCCTCGACCCTTTCAACACTATCGAAGGTGCACACGTGTTGCTGCAAATGTTCACCAAAAACCTTTTGAGCAATAACCACACCCATCTCTACAAGTCGCGCCACCTACATGTGACCCGCGAGAAAGAGGGAGCGGTGCACTGTGATGGCGACCCCGTGATGATGGGACGCGAAATAGACGTTGAGTTGGTGCCGCGCAGTTTCAATGTGGTGGTCAATCCGCAGGCACACGACAAGCATAAAAACTATCTACAAGAATTTGGAGAAAACCTGGAACGCATCTTCTCGCCCGAAACCGACCGTAGGCTCAAACAGACAGCAACCGACACCTTCAACCTCCAGCGTTTCGTCGACGCGCAACAAGGCATCTATGAGCGTGCGCTTGACGAAATCAGTCACGGCCGCAAACTCACGCACTGGATGTGGTTTATCTTCCCTCAAATGAAGGGACTTGGCCACAGCGCCATGTCAAAGCATTACGGCATTCAGTCACGCGAAGAGGCCGTAGCTTATCTCGAGCACCCCGTGTTAGGTAAACGTTTGGTCGAGATCTCACGCGCTCTGCTCAATCTCAAATCTAAGTCGGCCTTTGAGGTTTTCGGAAAGCCCGACGATATGAAATTACAGTCTTCAATGACTTTGTTCTCGTCCATTCTTGAGGAGGGCAATGTCTTTGAGCGTGTCCTCATAGAATATTTTGATGGACGGCCTTGCAAGCACACTTTAAAGATGCTTGAAGGCTAAGTCTATTCTTTTTTCTTTAATTATGCCATGAACGGCTACCTTTCCGTCTACACCGCATCGGCGGGATCGGGTAAAACATTTACTCTGGCAGTCAACTATGTGGCTCACCTGCTTTCGGGTGAGCCTATGGCGCATCGCCACATCCTGGCCGTGACGTTCACCAATAAGGCTACGGCCGAGATGAAAACCCGCATCTTGGCCGAACTATGGAACCTGGCTCACGGCGTACCCGACCGCGATTTTGTTGAAAAACTCAAAGAACTGCGGCCCGACGTCTCTGACGACCAAATCAAGAGCCGGGCCGCGAGGGCATTGGGTGAACTCATTCACAACTACGAAGACTTCCACATCGAAACCATCGACTCGTTTTTTCAGTCGGTCTTGGCGTCGCTGGCCCGCGAACTGGGACTCACGGCAAGTTATAATCTTGAGATTGACGACCGTAAGGTCATTGCCCAGGCCGTGGACCATCTCATGGCATCGCTTGACGACCGGCCTGAACTGTTGAGGCGGATTATGTCTTATATGTATGCGCGCATCGAAGACGACAAACGCTGGGACGGGAGTGCTGAACTGACGCAACTGGCCTCGGTCTTAACCAAAGAAGTCTTTCTCACAGCCGAAGACAAAATATTGGAAATCCTCAACAATGAGGAGAAAATGAAAGGCTACGTCGATACGTTGAATCGTAAGAAGGCGGACGCCATCAACCGGATTAAGAAAGCCGCTCAACAGCTCGACGACAGCATCAAGCGAAATGGCGGCTACGGTATACTCAGCCGCGGCAGCAATCTGGAGACACAGGTGGGCAAGCTGGCCAATGGCGACCTCACCCCCAACCTCAATATGCTGACCAAGCGTGCAGAGAGTCCGGACGAATGGTTCAAGAAAGCCGACCGCGACAAGCCCGCCAATGCCGCTCTGGCGAGACGATGGACCGACCTTGCCGCCGAGTTAATGACAACGCTAAGGAGCGAAAAGCCAACCTATCTGAGTAGCCAACTCTCTCTCCAATATCTCAATCCGTTGCAACTGGTGGGCGAAGTGGGTCAGGAGGTGCGCGACCTCAACGCCGAGTTGGGGCGTTTCATGCTGGCCATGACTCCCATTTTGTTTCGCCGCTTGGTGACCAGTGACGATGCGTCGTTTGTGTTTGAAAAAGCCGGCGTGAAGTTTCATCATATCATGATTGATGAGTTTCAAGACACCTCGCCGCTACAGTGGGCCAACTTCCAGCAACTGCTCATCGAAAATCTATCGCAAGGCAATGGCTGTATGCTCGTGGGCGACATCAAACAGGGCATTTACCGCTTCCGAGGCGGCGACTGGAAGATTTTGGGCCGTATTGTCAGCGACATGCAAGCACAGGGGTTGAAGCCCATTCGTTTGAGCGACAACTACCGCAGCCACGCCGACATTGTGCGCTTCAACAATGACCTTTTCACCCGTGCCGGCAAACTGATGAAAGACACCTTCGACGCCGACGACATCGCCGATATCTATAGCGACGTGGCCCAAAATCCACAAAAGGGCGACGGCGGCCATGTAGAGGTGCGTTTTATCGAAAAAACATCCGACAAAGCCTCATCTGCCACAGCCGACGACGCTGAGGCTACCGACGATGCGGCCAACACCAACATAGCCGACCAACTCGCTGCAAGCATTATGGCTGAAAACGCCAAAGGCACGCCCTACGGCGACATGATTATCTTGGTGAGATATAAGGCTGAAGGCGTGAAGCTCGTCGACTATTTTGCCCAACAATATCCCGAACTACCCATCATCTCTGACGAAGCTTTCACGCTCGGCCACTCTGAAGCCTTGAACCTGCTCGTCAATGCCTTGCGCTGGCTCGACTGCCCGTCAGACACCGTGGCTGCTGCTTACACGGCCCGGGCCTACCAATATCACATCCACCAACGCACCATCGCCTGGCTCGAAACGGCGGCGCATTGGCGCGATTACCTACCCGCAGAACTGACCACTCAGACCGAGCGCCTCAAAAGTATGCCGCTCTACAGCCTCTGCGAACGCCTCATCGCCCTCTTGTCGTTGCACCAAATGACTGGCGACGCGCCTTATATCTATGGCTTTCTCGACCGAGTGATGGATTTTGCCGACAACGCTCGTGGCGGACTGCACGATTTCATCCGCCTTTGGGATGACAGCCTCAACTATTCGGCCATTCCATCGCCGGGAGCCAATGGGGTGAGGATTATGACCATACACAAGTCGAAAGGGCTCGAAGCCCCTACGATATTCATCCCCTATTGCAACTGGTTTATCGAACGTGAAAAGCGTATGGACGTGATGTGGTGTACGCCGCCCGAATCGCCCTACAACACCCTGCCGCTCGTCGCCATACCGGGAAAAAAAGATTTGGCCGAAACCATCTATGCACCCATTTGGAAGAACGAGTTGAGCGACCGTCACACCGAAAACCTCAACCTGCTTTATGTAGCCTTCACCCGCCCCAAAAAGAACCTTTACGTTTGGGCCGAAGTGAACAGCCAAGTGGACTTCACAGCCGAAAACGCTTCAAAACTCACGGTGGCCAACCTGCTCTACAAATGTCTGGACGGCAAAGACTTCTGTCAAGGTGAACCGGCCGAGCAAGGCGAACCAACCCCAACCCCAAAAAAGAAAAAGACGGTCAACCCCTTCAAACCGCAAATGAAACCCATCGCCTCACCGCTCACGGCCGTCGAACCCTGCACGGCCTTCCGCCAGTCTTGTGAGGCCTCAAGATTTATCTCGGGCAATGAAATCCCCGAAGACCGGCGCGCGTTTATCGACACCGGCAATGTGATGCACTATGCCCTCTCAATGATGCAGAAAGCCTCAGACCTTGACCAAGCGTTTGAAGTCATCACCGAACAAGGACTGATGCCCGACTACAAACAGCGGCAGACCATGCACGACCTGCTCAAAGAGCGACTCACGGCGCCGCAGCCGGCCGAATGGTTTGGCGGAAATTGGACCGTGAGCAACGAATGTACACTGCTGGGGCGCGATGCCGCCGGACGACTGAAACGCACACGGCCCGACCGCGTGATGACCGCCAACGGGAAAACCGTTGTCGTGGACTATAAGTTTGCAGCCCCACATCCTCGACATAACGCCCAAGTGGCCGACTATGTAAAGAGCCTGCACGATATGGGACACACCGATGTAGAAGGCTATTTGTGGTATGTCTACACCGGCCACATTGTGCGCGTAGACTAACCTCCCGTAGAATCCTCACCATCCGCGTTCTAGTAAAAAAACAGAACACAGATTTAACAGACAGAACGGATGACGCGATAATCAATATTCCAAATAATCCGTGACATCCGCGTTCTAATAAAAAAAACAGAACACGGATTGAACGGATAGAACGGATGACGCGATAATCACTATTCCGAATAATCCGTAACATCCGCGTTCTAATATAAAACAGACCACGGATTGAACTGATTAAACGGATGCCATATAAATCTATATTCCGCAAAATCCGAACAATCCGCGTTCTAATAATAACAGAATGAATAACCCGCCGCGGGGCATCGTCCCCGGCACAACACCAAACATTATGAATAACGAAAGACGTAAAGAAATAGAAGAGATAACCGCCGAATTGGAAGCCCTCAAAGAACGCATTGAAGCGTTGCAAGAAGAAGAACTAGACGCATTCGAAAATTTGCCCGAATCAATCCGATATGGCGAACGT
>JAHAWW010000117.1 GCA_018383375.1 Prevotellamassilia sp.
ATTGGCCACAGCCAGGTCGTAGTCGTTGTGGGCGTGGAAGTCGAAATGCAATTCCGGCCAGCGTGAGCGCATGGTCTTGAAGAATGCCTCGGTCGTGAAGGGATTGAGCACGCCGAGTGTGTCGGGCAGCATAAAGCGCTTCACCCCAGAGTCTTTCAGGCCGTCAATGAGGCCGGCCACATAGTCGGGACTGTCTTTTATGCCGTTGGACCAGTCCTCGAGATAGAGGTTGACGTCCATGCCGAGCGACACGGCATAGTCTATTTCGTGGCGTATGTCGGCCAGATGCTCTTCGGGCGTCTTTTTCAACTGGAGGGTGCAGTGGCGCAACGAGCCTTTCGACAGCAGGTTGACTACGCGGCCGCCACAGCCATAAATCCAGTCAATCGACACATGGCGGTCGATGAATCCCAACACTTCCACGCGTTTCAAGAAACCCTTTTTGGCTGCCCATGCACAGATGCCGGTGACCGCTTCACGCTCGCCCTCCGACACGCGTGCCGAAGCCACCTCGACACGGTCCACTTTGACGTCGCGCAGCAGTTTGCGGGCAATCTGGAGCTTCTCGTGTGGCAGGAAAGACACGCCGTTGGTCTGTTCACCATCGCGGAGCGTGGTGTCCATGATTTCGATGTGCCGCGGCATGTGGGCTTCGGTGAGAGGTGAATGGGAGGGCGTCCCTTTAGCGGGCGTTGGCGCGTTCATAGTCAAGGGTCTTGTCTTTGTTTTCCATCAAGAAATCAATGTCGTCGAGAGCATTCTCGAGGCAATATTTCTTGTAGCCATTGATGTCGAAGTGTTCGGTTTCGTCGTTGGCCTTGTTGGTGATGGTCTGATTAGGCAGGTCGATGACCACACGGGTGGCAGGGTCTTGTTCAATGGCCTCAAACAGACGGGCCAGGAAGCCTTCGCTCACCACGACGGGCAAGACAAAATTGTTGAGTTCGTTTTGCTTGTGAATATCGGCAAAGAAGCTGCTCACCACGGCACGGAAGCCATAGCCGGCTATGGCCCAGGCGGCGTGTTCACGGCTCGAACCGCAACCAAAGTTTTTGCCGGCCACGAGTACGCAACCGCCATATCGCGGGTCGTTGAGCACGAAGTCGCGCTTTGAGCCATCGGGGGCATAGCGCCAGTCGCGGAAAAGGTTGTCGCCGAAACCTTCCTTGTCTGTTGCTTTGAGGAAGCGGGCAGGAATAATCTGGTCGGTGTCGACATTCTCAAGAGGAAGGGGCACACAGGTGCTATCGATGATATTGAACTTTTCTTTCATGATGAAGCTAATGAAGGTTTACATTAAGGTGCGCGGGTCGGTGATGACACCCGTCACGGCAGCAGCAGCGGCGGTGAGCGGCGAAGCCAGACAGGTGCGGCTGCCCGGCCCCTGGCGGCCTTCAAAGTTGCGGTTTGACGTCGACACGCTCAGACAGCCTGCCGGAATTTTGTCGTCGTTCATGGCTAGACAAGCCGAGCATCCCGGTTGGCGAATTTCAAAACCAGCCTCCTCCAAAATCTTGTCGAGACCTTCGGCCTTGATTTGTCCCAAAACCAACCACGAACCCGGTACGAGCCAAGCGGTGACTCTGGGTGCTTTTTTGCGGCCACGCACCAAGCCGGCAAAGGCACGGAAGTCTTCGATGCGGCCGTTGGTGCAGGCACCCAAGAAGACATAGTCAACAGCGTGGCCCAGCAACTGCTCGCCGGCGTTGAACTGCATATATTCCAGGGCTTTGACATCGGATGCATTAGCCGGTTGGGGAATGGCAGCGTCGATGGCCATACCCATGCCGGGATTGGTGCCGTAGGTAATCATGGGCGCAATGTCGGCAGCGTCGAAGCGCACTTCTTTGTCAAACACAGCGTCGTCGCCGCTCTTGAGGGTGCGCCAATAAGCCACGGCCTTGTCCCACTCTTCGCCTTGGGGGGCATAGGGTTTGCCTTTGATGTATTCGAAAGTCTTTTCGTCGGGAGCAATGAAACCACCACGGGCGCCCATCTCTATCGACAGGTTGCAGAGCGTCAAGCGGCCCTCCATCGACAGGCTGCGCACGGCTTCACCGGCATATTCCACAAAATAGCCCGTGGCACCGCTGGTGGTGATTTGACTCATAATGTAGAGCGCGAGGTCTTTGGCGGTGACGCCTTGCCCCAGCTGCCCGTCGACGGTGATGCGCATTGAGCGCGGCTTGGCCTGGAGAATACACTGCGAGGCCAAAACCATTTCAACCTCCGACGTACCGATGCCAAAGGCCACGGCACCCAGACCGCCGTGAGTCGACGTGTGAGAGTCGCCACAAACGATGGTCATACCCGGCAGAGACAGTCCCTGCTCCGGACCAACGACATGGATGATGCCGTTGTTGGGGTGGAGCATACCGAAATGAGTCAAACCGAAGTCTTGGCAGTTTTT
>JAHAWW010000118.1 GCA_018383375.1 Prevotellamassilia sp.
TGGTCCAGGAAGAGACGGAAGAGGGGGAGAGTTTGGCGGCGATGTTTTTGCGGGGGGAGATGACCGTGGACTCGGTCACACCAAGACGAACGGCTGTCTCTTTGTTGCGCAAGCCCGATACCACGCCACACACCACTTCGCGCTCGCGAGGGGTCAGGGCCGAACGCCCTGCCATAGCCCCGGCACGGCGTACGGCCTCCGGCTCGCTGCCGGGCCGCCCATGGGCCGAACGCGAAAGACGGAGAAAATCGCGCACTAGATGTGATTCGTCTTGACAGACATTGAGTGTGTGGAACCCGTCGGGCAATAGGGCGGCCTCATCGCCGTGGAGCAACACGATGACGCGACGCTGTCTTTGCAGAAACCAGCCGGCGTGGGGCAACAAACAGCCGGCACTGACGAAATAATGGAAAAAAGCGCTGTCGTCGCCCTCGGCAAGTTCCTCGAAACGGGTGAAAATGACGGGAACGGCATGCGGCATCATGCGTCTGACTATGGCAGTGAGCCCTAATGCCGAAAGGGTGTCGGTGGTCAAGACGGCTATGCGGGGAGGTGTCATGGCGAAAGGTGGTTTTTCTTCTTCAAAAAAAACAAAAAAGGCTGCGCGGCTTTCAATCGATGACCAGCACCCGGATGTAGTCTTTGAGATGAACGGGACCACGACCATAGCCGCCCTGTGAGTCGCTGACAAGCAGGATGGTCTGTCGGCCGTCGGCCAAACGACGCCCCAGACACATGCCTTCGTAGTTGGCAAAGTTTTGCTGTAGCAAATTCATTCGGGTGGTGAAGGTGAAAAGAAGGCGTTTGACGAGGAAACGATTGGGGTCGAGTTGTTGCAATGATGTGCTGCTGTCGATGGTCCAACCCTCTGAGGGGCGCGTCTCGAATATTTTACAAATACATTCTGCCCCTATGCCGCCACGCGGTATATTGGCTTCGCGCTCCAGGACGAGCACCCGGCCGTCAGGCAGTGGCAGGATTTCAGACACGCCATAGACGTAGGTGGAGCCAAACTTAGACTTGCGTCCGCTATCCATGCGATAGGCGTAGGCTGAAGCCGGCCGGAGGTCGTCGCCAAAGGTCTGGAGGCGCAAAAGGTTGGCAGTGCCGGGCGACAATGGACCAGCCGCAGTGCCATCGGCGCGGAGCATACTCTCGGTGATGGTGTAGAAAAGATGGTGTGTGGACGAATAAGCGAGTGCTTCAAATCCATAGTTGGGATAGATCTTGTCTTGGCCCATGATGGCGGGAACGGCCAGACGCCGTCCGGTCGGTGGGCCGTCGAGCGCGTATTCCAATATGGCTTGGTCGCCCTCGCCACTGATGAAAAGGGTGCCGGCTGGGGGAAACCACGCTATGCCTTCGCTGTCGCGCACGGATAGACC
>JAHAWW010000132.1 GCA_018383375.1 Prevotellamassilia sp.
ATTGCTGAGGTTATTCTTCGCTTTGTTCGGCCTCAAAGGCAGCGATGAGTTTGTTCTGGATATCGCCGGGAACGAGTTCGTAGCTGGCAAACTTCATGATGAAGCTGGCGCGGCCACCGGTGAGTGAGCTGAGCGAAGTGGAGTAGTTGGCCATCTCTGAGAGGGGCACTTTGGCCTGGAGCTTCTCATAGCCGTTTTCGCTGCTCATACCCACAATCATGCCGCGGCGGCCCTGAAGGTCGCTCATCACGTCACCCATCTTGTCGGCCGGGACGAATACTTCAACGTCATAGATGGGTTCGAGAATTTTCGGTCCGGCCTCTTTGAAGGCGGCACTGAAGGCGTTGCGGCCGGCGAGCATAAACGAGAGTTCGTTGCTGTCTACGGGGTGCATCTTGCCATCATACACAATGACGCGCACGTCGCGGGCATAGCTACCGGTGAGTGGACCTTGTTCCATGCGGCTCATGATGCCTTTGAGAATGGCCGGCATGAAGCGGGCATCGATGGCACCGCCCACCACGGAGTTGATAAACACGAGTTTACCGCCCCATTCCAGCGTCACCTCTTCCTTGCCCTTGACGGCAATGCGGATTTCCTGACCGCCAAACTTATAAACGGTGGGGTCGGGCATGCCATCGCTGTAGGGCTCGACGATGAGGTGAACCTCGCCAAACTGGCCGGCGCCGCCGCTCTGTTTCTTGTGGCGATAGTCGGCACGGGCAGCTTTGGTGATGGTTTCGCGATAGGGGATGCGCTGTTCGTAGAATTCGACGGCAATTTTGTCGAGGTTTTCAAGACGCCATTTGAGTGTGCGAAGGTGGAATTCGCCTTGTCCGTGCACCAATATCTGGCGCAGTTCCTTCGACTGTTCAACTTCCCACGTGGGGTCTTCCTGGCGCATACGGTTGAGGGCCGACATCATCTTTTCGGTCTCGGCCTCGTTCACAGCCTTGATGGCGCGTGTGTATTTGGCGTTGGGGTATTTGATGAAGTTGAAGCGGTTGTCGCAATCTTTGGCGTTGAGGGTGTTGCCGGTGCGCACGTCTTTGAGCTTGACGGTGCAACCGATGTCGCCTGCGGTGAGGCTGTCCACCTTCTCACGGTTGGCTCCGGCGCAGACGAAGAGCTGGGCCATGCGTTCCTTGCTGCCACGGTCGGCGTTAGTGAGGTCGTCGCCTTCTTTCAACACACCGCTCATCACCTTGAAATATTGCACCTCGCCGATGTGGGGTTCGACACCGGTTTTGAAGAAATAGATGGAGGTGGGAGCGTCGGTCACGGGTTTCACCTCGATGCCGCGGGTGTTGTGTACGGCGGGCATTTCGTCGACAAAGGGCACCACATTGCCCAGGAATTCCATCAGTCGGCCCACGCCCATATTCTTGGTGGCGCAGACGCAGAAGACGGGGAAGATGGAGCGTGTCACCATACCTTTGCGAATGCCTTCGCGCATTTCGTCTTCGGTGAGGTATTCTGTTTCAAAGAATTTCTCCATCAAGCCCTCGTCGTTCTCGGCAGCGGCCTCAACGAGGGTTTTGTGCATAGCCTCGGCCTTATCTTTTTCGCTTTCGGGGATGTCTTCGATGGTGGGAGAGCCGCCGTCCGGGCCCCAAGTGAGTTTCTTCATCAAGATGATATCGATGAGCGAGTTGAAGCCGGGGCCGGTTTCGAGAGGATATTGCACGGGCACCACTTTTGTGCCGTAGATGCTGGTGAGGTCGTCGAGAATGACGTCATAGTCACACTTTTCGTCGTCGAGTTGGTTGACGAGGAAGATGACGGGTTTGCCGAGTTTCTCAGTGTAGCGGAAGTGGTTTTGCGTGCCCACTTCAGGACCGAAGCGGCCGTTGATGAGCAACACGGCGGTGTCGGTCACGTTGAGAGCCGTGAGGGCTGCGCCCACAAAGTCGTCAGAGCCCGGGCAGTCGATGATGTTGAGTTTCTTGCCCATCCACTCCACGTGGAAAACGGTAGAAAAAACCGAGTAACCATAGTCTTGCTCCACGGGGAAATAGTCCGAAACGGTATTCTTGGCGGTGATGCGGCCGCGTTTTTTAATCAGACCGCTCTCAAAGAGCAGGGCTTCGGTGAGAGTGGTCTTGCCTGAGCCGTCGTTGCCCAGGAGCGCAATGTTTTTAATCTCGTGTGAACCGTAAACTTTCATGGTTGTGTTAGATTATGAGGTTAGATTGTGTGTATGGTTGTTTTTCTGAGGCGCAAATTACGTATTTTGGATTAAATGGCAAAACGAGGGAGGGAGGTTTTTCGCCGAAACCAAAGAGAAACTTCCCGTCCTGTTCAAAACGCCGCCTTATCGTGACAAAAAAAAGAGGTATAATCTTTCCAAAAGCGGCCACGGCCGCTCTCCAGACCGTCAAAATGTCGCTCCCGGTTGCCCCAAAACGGTACGGACCGGGCAAAAAAACCTACTCGGATAAGGACAAAAATAACGGCCAAAAGCCCGTTTTCACTCTCCTTATGACCGCGACCGCTTGAAACTGAAATAAATTAACTGTCAGACCCGCCACTTCTTCTCTCTTCGAGACCAATATACGGCAATCGGGCGAGAGCGAAAAAGACAGCACCGAAGCGGAACGGATTTGGCGACCGGCCGGCGCTGACCATCATTGAAGTGCACATTGCCGCTTTCGTGCCGCCGGGGTGTGATGTGTTGATTTTTGAGGAAACTGTGTAGCCATTTTGTACAAATAAGTGCTACTTTTGCATACACATTATTATATCATCACGCCACAATGAAAACATTTCTCCACGTAGCCGACATCGGCTCACTGCAAACGGCGCTTCAAGAGGCTGCCGAAATCAAAGCCGACAGATATCAATTCGAACACCTCGGC
>JAHAWW010000133.1 GCA_018383375.1 Prevotellamassilia sp.
CTTGCTCGGCCGTCAAGGTCTTGACGGCGTGTCGCCCATTGCCCGCGAAATCTGCCCGGCCGACACCATGGACCGCCGCAATGTCGTGGTGGTCTTGATGGAGTCAATGTCGGCCAAATTGATGGGACGCTTCGGTGAGCGTAGCAAACTGACGCCTTCGCTCGACAGCCTCTGGCAGAAGTCGCTCTCGTTCTCAAACTTCTACTCGTCGGGCAACCACACCAACCACGGTCTCTATGCCACGCTCTTTTCCTATCCCTCCATCCTCAAACGCAATGCCTTCAAAGAGAGAGCCCATTTGCGCTACAACGGACTGCCACGGGTGCTCAAAGAACACGGCTATGCCACCTTCTTTTTCATGCCCCACGACCCCGAATACGACAACATGGAGCAGGCCCTCCGTCAAGGCGGCTTCGACTGGATAGTCTCCGAGCGCGACTTCCCCAAAAGCGACGTGGTCAACAACTTCGGCGTGTCAGACAGTTGCCTCTTCAGCAAGGCAGTCAGCGTGTTGAGAGAGCAGGCCAAAACCGGCCGGCCCTTCATGGCCACCCTGCTCACCGTGAGCAACCACCCGCCCTATTGCCTGCCCGAAGGCTTCAAAGCCAAACATAGTGCACCCGAATTTTCAATCGTGGAATATGCCGACCATTGCATCGGCCAATTTATGGCCAAGGTGAGCCGCGAACCTTGGGCCGACAACACCATCTTTGTCTTTCTCGGCGACCACGGTAAAACTGTCGGACCGGCCGACTGCGCCCTCCCCGAATCTTACAACCACATCCCGCTCATCATCCACGGCAAAGGCATCGTGCCACGTGAGGTCACAGACATGGCCTGCCAAATCGACGTGGCCCCGACCATATTGGGACTGCTCCGCGTGCCCTATGTGCAAAACGACCTCGGCGTCGACCTCCTGCGCGAAACGCGGCCGGCCACCTTCTACTCGGCCGACAACATCCTCGCCGCACGCGACCGGCAACACCTCTACATTTACGACGACGAAATAGGCCTGGCCTACTGCTACAACATCGCCCCCGACGGACGTATGGCCCTGACCCAAATGGCACCGCCATTCGAACGCCTCAAAAACTATTGCTACACGATGCTCCAAACCGCCGAGCGCCAGCTCGACAAAGGCTGCACCGACGTGCCCGAAACAGCAAAAAAACGCTTGAAAGAGGCTAAAGCGAAAAACTCACGAAAAAAATCCACACCATAATTATATATATAAGGAAAATTAGTATCTTTGCAGGCGAATAGAGTGAGGGGCTTGCAAGAGTTCCTCACTTCTTTTTAATCAGATTTATCACAACACATCGCATGATTGAAGTAGGTGTAGTGAAAGCCCTCGTCGAAGAGTGGCTTTCGGGAAAAGACTATTTTCTGACAGATTTGACCATCTCGCCCGACGACCGCATCGTGGTGGAAATAGACCACAAAGACGGCGTCTGGATTGAAGACTGCGTGGAATTGAGCCGCTTTATCGAGAGCGGCCTCGACCGCGAGCGCGAAGACTTTGAACTCGAAGTGGGCAGCGCAGGCATCGGACAGCCTTTCAAGGTGTTGCGCCAGTATCAGATACATCAAGGCGACCGCGTCGAAGTGCTCAAAGCCGACGGCAAAAAACTGGTCGGCGTGCTCGGCGAGGCCGACGAACAGGGCTTCACCCTGACCGTCACCGAAAAGGTCAAACTCGAAGGCAAAAAACGCCCCGAACTCGTAGACCGCGACTATCGGTTGGCTTTCAATGAAGTGAAACATACGAAATATTTGATAGACTTCAAATAAATACCGACGCGCCATGCGCCCATAAGCCCAGACCGACACACGACATAGTCACTCAATAGGCTTTCAGACGCCGACGCGCGCCGACACGTTCACAGTGCAAACAATACAATAATATATATGGCAAAGAAAAAGACAGAGACCATCAGTCTCATTGACACTTTCTCTGAATTTAAAGAGACCAAAAACATCGACCGAACCACTATGGTCGGCGTGCTGGAGGAAAGCTTCCGCAGCGTGATCGCCAAAATCTTCGGCTCTGACGAAAACTTCGACGTTATCGTCAACCCCGACAAAGGCGACTTCGAAATCTACCGCAACCGAGAGGTCGTGGCAGACGGCAGCGTCGAAGACCCCAACAAACAAATCTCGCTCAGCGAGGCACGCGAAATCGACCCAGACTATGAAGAGGGCGAAGAAGTGAGCGAAACCATCGACTTCGCCAAATTCGGACGCCGAGCCATACTCACCTTGCGACAGACACTGGCCAGCAAAATCCTCGAACTCGAACACGACTCGCTCTACAACAAATTCAAAGACCGCGTGGGAGAACTCATCACCGGAGAGGTCTACCAGACATGGAAAAACGAAACACTGCTCATGGACGAAGAGCACAACGAACTGCTCCTGCCCAAAAACCAGCAAATACCACGCGACTTCTTCCATAAAGGAGATGCCGTGAGAGCAGTCATCGACCGCGTAGACAACACCAACGGCAACCCCAAAATCTACGTCTCACGCACATCGCCCGAATTCCTCCGTCGATTGCTCGAACAAGAAATCCCCGAAATCGCCGACGGACTCATCACCCTGCAACGCGTGGCACGCATACCCGGCGAACGAGCCAAAATCGCCGTCGAAAGCTATGACGACCGCATCGACGCCATCGGCGCATGCGTCGGCGTCAAAGGTGCACGCATACACGGCATCGTGCGCGAACTCAACAACGAAAACATCGACGTTATCAACTATACCTCAAACATCAAATTCTTCATACAGCGCGCACTCAGTCCCGCACAGATACTGAGCATCAACCTTAACGAAGAAGAACACAAAGCCGAAGTCTACCTCCGCCCAGACCAAGTGTCGCTCGCCATCG
This sequence comes from Prevotellamassilia sp., assembly GCA_018383375.1. Lineage (GTDB taxonomy): Bacteria > Bacteroidota > Bacteroidia > Bacteroidales > Bacteroidaceae > Alloprevotella. Next base: position 2,888 of record JAHAWW010000133.1, read on the forward strand.
GTAAAGGAGGCACCAATATCAAACTGGCTTCCATGCTCACGGGCTACACCATCGACGTCTACCGCGAAACCGAAGAAAGCGAACAAACAGACGACATCTATCTCGAAGAGTTTGCCGACGAAGTTGACCAGTGGGTCATCGACGCCATCAAGGCCATCGGATTTACCACGGCCAAAGAGGTGCTCAACGCCCCACGCGAACTGCTCATCGAAAAGGCAGACCTCGAAGAAGACACCGTAGACGAACTGCTCCGTGTATTGAGGGCAGAGTTCGAAGACGACGACACGACGCAAAGCTAATGGTGTGGAAACCGCGCGGTGACACCCTCTGACGGTCCCCGCGGCGACAAACCCAAATACAACCCCGGAGGACTACCTCGCGCGAACCTGAAAACGAAGAGAATAAGGCGCACACCGACAACTCTTCTATCATTCATCCACATCATCAATAAAACAATGGTCATAAGAATAAACAAAATCATTAAAGAATGTAACGTCGGACTACAAACCGTCGTCGATTTTCTTGCATCAAAAGGATACCAGGTTAAACCTGTACCGAGTGAAAAAATTACTGAAGAGCAATACGAAATGCTCCGGAAAGCGTTCGGCGCAGATAAAGAACTGCGTAGCGAGGCCGACCAGATGATTCAAAGCCGACAGAAAGAAAAAGAAGAGAAAGAGGCAAAAAAACAAACTGCCAAGCGGGCCGTCGAGGAAATCAAAACCGAAATACCCGACGACCGTAAACCAAAAATCAAAGTCGTAGGCTCCATCAATATCGACGCCGAACAGCACGAGTCCGAAACTAAACCCGTCGAGGCTGAAAAAGCAGCTCCCGTCGAACCTCCCGTCGAGGCTCCTGTCGAGGCTCCCACTGAGCCTAAGGCCGAAACACCGGCCGAAACAGTTCCGGCTGGGGCCGATGAACCTAAGACCAAGACCGAAAAAACAGAGAAACCTTCTGTCGAAGAACGGGCCAAGGCCATCGGGGAAGAGACCGACGGCATCTTTAAGATAAAACCGCAGGGTGAAATCACCGGCCCCAAAGTGCTGGGCACTATCGACCTCACAGCGCTCAACCAAAACACGCGTCCCAAAAAGAAAACAAAAGAAGAGAGACGCAAAGAACGCGAAGAGAAAAACAAACAAGGTCAAGCCACAGGCGAGCGCAAAAAACGTGCCCGCATTGGCAAAGAACGCGTCGATATTAACGCCGCAGCCAAAGAAGCCGCCGGTGCACAGCGCAAGCCGAATACACCGGGCGGACCGCAACAAGCACAGAATAACGCCGCAGGCAAAAACCGCAACAAAAAGCAAAAAGGCAAACCGCAACCCGTCATCAAGGCCGAAGTTAGCGAAGAAGACGTGGCTAAGCAGGTGAAAGAGACCCTGGCGCGTCTCACCACCAAGCAGAAAGGTTCAAAGGGAGCCAAATACCGCAAAGAGAAACGTGAGCAGGTGCGCGCTCAGCAAGAGGAAGAACGCCTCGAAGCAAAGGCCGAGAGCAAAGTCATCAAGTTGACTGAGTTCGTGACCGCCAACGAACTGGCCACGATGATGGATATTCCCGTCACCAAAGTCATCGGTACCTGTATGAGCATAGGTATTATGGTGTCTATCAACCAGCGTCTTGATGCCGAGACTATCGAACTCGTGGCCGAAGAGTTTGGCTATAAAACGGAGTTTGTCAGCGCCGACGTTCAAGAGGCTATTGCCGAAGAAGAAGATAGCGAGGAAAATCTCGAGCCTCGTGCGCCGATTGTCACCGTCATGGGTCACGTCGACCACGGTAAGACTTCGTGGCTCGACTATATTCGTAAGGCCAACGTCATCGCCGGTGAGGCCGGCGGCATCACCCAGCACATCGGTGCTTACAACGTGACGCTTGAAAGCGGTCGCCATATCACTTTCCTCGATACCCCGGGTCACGAAGCCTTTACGGCTATGCGTGCACGCGGTGCCCAGGTCACCGACATCGCCATTATTATCATTGCGGCCGACGACGATATCATGCCGCAGACCAAAGAGGCCATCAACCACGCCGTGGCTGCCAATGTGCCCATTGTCTTTGCCATCAACAAGATTGATAAGCCCCACGCCAACCCCGATAAGATTAAGGAGGGCCTGGCCGCTATGAATTTCCTCGTGGAGGATTGGGGCGGAAAATACCAAAGCCAAGATATCTCTGCCAAGAAGGGTATCGGCGTCAAAGAGTTGCTTGAGAAAGTGTTGCTCGAGGCTGATATGCTTGAACTTAAGGCCAACCCCAACCGCAAGGCCACTGGTACTATCATTGAGTCTTCGCTCGACAAGGGTCGTGGCTATGTGGCCACCGTGTTGGTGTCTAATGGTACGCTGCGTCAAGGCGACGTCGTGTTGGCCGGTACCAACTTTGGTCGCATCAAGGCTCTCTTCAACGAGCGTGGCGGTCGCATTCAAGAAGTTGGCCCTTCGCAGGCTGCCACATTGCTTGGCTTCAATGGTGCGCCGCAGGCCGGTGACCAGTTCCACGTGATGGACACCGAACAGGAAGCACGCGAAATCGCCGGCAAGCGCGAACAGTTGCAGCCTGAGCAAGACCTCCGCACCCACAAGATGCTGACACTCGACGAAGTGGGCCGCCGCATCAAGCTCGGCTCGTTCCAAGAGATGAACATCATCGTCAAGGGCGACGTGGACGGCTCAGTTGAGGCGCTGTCAGACTCGTTTATCAAGCTGTCTACCGAAACCATTGCCGTCAACGTCATCCACAAGGGCGTGGGTCAGATTTCAGAAAACGACGTCACCCTTGCTGCCGCCTCTCAAGCCGTCATCGTGGGCTTCCAGGTGCGTCCGAGCCAGGCCGCACGCAAGTTGGCCGAGCGCGAAGGCGTCGACATCCGTCTTTACAGCGTCATCTATGATGCCATAGAGGAGGTGAAAGAGGCTATGGAAGGTATGCTCGAGCCTGTCATCAAGGAAGAAGTCACCGCCACTATCGAAGTGCGTCAGGTCTACCACATCTCCAAGGTGGGCTATGTGGCCGGTGCTTACGTCATAGATGGCAAGGTGAAGCGCTCCGACAAGGCTCGTCTCATCCGCGACGGCATCGTCATCTTCACCGGCGACATCAATGCCCTGAAGCGCTTCAAAGACGACGTCAAGGAGGTTACGACCAACTTTGAGTGTGGTATTTCTCTCACCAACTGCAACGACATCAAAGAGGGAGACATCATCGAAACCTATCAAGAGATTGAGGTGAAGCAGAAACTGTCTTAAACCACGGTCTCAACCATACAGAAACAACCAGAAGCGGGCGGAGGGGCACTACAAACACCCGCCGCCCGTTTTCAATAGATGCAGTTAAAAAATCCATAGACTTTCAATATTATGTTTATAGACTTGTTTGTCATCGCGCTTTTGCTTTGGGCCGTGTTCAACGGCTGGCGCTCGGGTCTGATACGCGAAGTGTTGGGCACGCTGGGCATCATTATCGGTCTGGTATTGGCCGGCGTGGCCTACTGGCTTGGCGATGATTTTCTTGCCGTGAAGGGTAGCCAAGTGAATATGGTGCTGAGTGTCATCGCCTTTTTCATCTTGTGCATCTTCATCCCACTGCTTCTCGACTTTGTGGCCGGCCGTTTCACCCACTTTTTGAAAGCGATGAAACTCGGTCTGCCCAACAGCCTGTTGGGCGCGGCTGCCAGTGTGGTCAAGTTTGTGTTGCTCTTGAGCTTTGCTTTCAACATGATGACCCAGCTTGAAATTATGAATGTCGAGCGCACGGAGTCATCACATCTTTATCAGCCGGTCTGCGACGTTTTGCCGTTTGTGGGCGAGCAAGCCGGCGCACAGCTCGATAGTCTCAACATGACCGTCCCAGTGTCTGCCAATCAAGACACCATTTACGTGAACTTTTCCCATAAATAATAGTGCTTCTGCCTTATGTCAAGTCAACTTAATGCCACTGCCACACCCGAAGAAGAAAAGAACAAACTGGTGCGGGAAGTTGCCGACAAAAAATACGAATACGGTTTCACAACCGACGTTGAGACTGAAATACTCGGCCGAGGCCTCAACGAAGACGTCATCCGCCACATATCGGCCAAGAAAAACGAGCCTGAATGGCTCTTGGAGTTTCGCCTCAAAGCCTATCGGCATTGGCTGACGCTTGAGCAGCCGAAATGGGGTCACGTCAACCTGCCCGAGATTGACTATCAAGCCATATCATATTATGCCGACCCCACCACGGGCAAAAAAGCCAACGAGTCGGGAGAGATTGATCCCGAACTGATGAAGACTTTCGACAAGCTGGGCATACCGCTCCATGAGCGTATGGCACTGGCCGGGGTGGCTGTCGATGCCGTGATGGACTCTGTCTCGGTGAAGACCACGTTTAAGGACAAACTCAAAGAGAAAGGCATTGTGTTCTGCTCCATCAGCGAGGCTGTGAGGGAAAATCCCGAACTGGTGCGTAAATATCTCGGCACTGTGGTGCCTCACACCGACAATTATTTTGCAGCGCTCAACAGCGCAGTTTTTTCCGACGGGTCGTTTGTTTACATCCCGCGTGGTGTGCGTTGTCCCATGGAGTTGAGCACCTATTTCCGCATCAATGCCCGTGGCACCGGCCAGTTTGAACGTACGCTCATCGTGTGTGACGATGGCGGCTACGTGTCTTATCTTGAGGGCTGCACGGCGCCTATGCGCGACGAAAACCAACTCCACGCTGCCATCGTCGAGATTGTCGTGGGCGAGGAAGCCGAGGTGAAGTATTCCACCGTGCAAAATTGGTATCCCGGCGATGAGCAGGGGCGTGGTGGTGTCTACAACCTCGTGACCAAGCGTGGCCAACTGCGTGGACGTGATGCTAAGCTCTCTTGGACGCAGGTCGAGACCGGTTCGGCCATCACCTGGAAATACCCCTCGTGTGTGTTGATGGGCGACGGCTCGCGTGCAGAGTTCTATAGCGTGGCTGTGACCAATCATTATCAAGAGGCCGACACGGGCACGAAGATGATACACATAGGCAAAAACACCAAGTCGACTATCATTTCAAAGGGCATCTCTGCCGGCCGTAGTCAAAACTCCTATCGCGGTTTGGTCAAGGTGGCGCCCAAGGCTTCGGGGGCTCGCAATCATTCCTCGTGCGACAGTTTGCTGCTCAGCCCCACCAGTGGGGCACACACGTTCCCCTATATCGATGTGGCCAATCCTGATGCCATCGTCGAGCACGAAGCCACCACGTCGAAAATTTCAGAAGACCAGTTGTTCTATTGCCGTCAGCGTGGCATCCCCATGGAAGATGCGGTCGACCTCATTGTGGGCGGCTATGCCAAGGAGGTAATCAACAAGCTCCCTATGGAGTTTGCCGTCGAGGCGCAAAAGCTGCTGAGCGTTTCGCTCGAAGGCGCTGTGGGCTGAGCCGTTTGAGCGTGAGCACAATAGACACAAAAAAAGACCTGCGTCTGTGGAAATATCCTCGACGCAGGTCTTTTTTATGGGTGTATGGCCAAGAGGCTTGGCTTGTTTGGGCTTATTTGGCGTTGGTGGCCACCTTCTCGGTGTGTAGACGCCATTTGTTTTGCATTGTTTTGGCTTTTGACACAAACGACATTTTGTCGCGTTTGCTGACGCCCGACTTCTTGTTGAGTCCGTTGTCGCCCAACTTGAGCCATTCGCTCATGGTGTGGTATTCGCCGGTTGAAGCGTCGTAGAACTTCAGCGGCGGCAGTTCAAACTTGCTTTCAGCCACGTCGCCGTCAGAGGTTTTTCGGCTTTTCACCTGTTCCACTTCCACGCGCACAATGCCCGAACTGACCATACCGATTTCTTTGGCTGCGGCCATAGAGAGATCCACGACGCCGCCGCGGCGGAAGGGACCTCTGTCGGTCACTTTGACCACCACTTCGCGGCCATTTTTTGTGTTGCGCACTTTGAGCAGGGTGCCGAAGGGCAGTGTGCGGTGGGCGCAAGTGAGACTGTCGCGGTGGTAAATCTCGCCGCTACTGGTGCGGCGGCCATGAAATTGGTTGCCATAATACGAGGCAATGCCTGTCTGTGTCTGTGCCGATGCAGGCACAAAACTCAGCGAGACAAGCGCGGTGAAGAGGGTGATGATGGTTGTTTTGAATGTCATTGGAATGAGTTTGGAGACAAAGGCCGCCGCACGGTGTGCGGTTGTCGACTTCTCTTAATATATAAATAGGAGTGGGAGAAGTCTCGGCGATGTGGGTGGAGTCTTGACATCGCTTGTGGCGCGGTTGACCGGCCGCCGGCTTCGCTTGACTCCGCTCTTGTGTGTGGCGATAATAGCGTCAAGTTGAGGCCGCTTTGTGTGTTAGACGGTGCAAAGGTAGGCATTTTTTTACGAGCAGGCAACCTTTTTGCGTTTATAATCACCACTTTAACGTTTCGACGCTTGTGAAAACGCGGGTCTGCGTCAGCGTTTTCGCCAGGCTTTTGTCACTGCTTTTAGGGAGACAAAAAGGCTTGAAACCCTCTTTGTGCAGGGCGCTTGGCGACCTATGCGCGTTGGCCTCAGACTGAGGTTATGGCTTCTGAAAGTCCACGCAAATTGCCGTCGTCTTTTAAGAATGTGTCATCCCGTTTTTTAACGTTTCCATTTGATCTTCTTGGCGGTCTCAGGGTTTTGTCTTTTTGTCGCTTCACCCATTTCCCCTATCTTTGGTTTGACACAAGAGAGAGGCAGCCCTTCCGAGGGCTGCTTTTTTAGTTTTCAGGCATTTACGGCCATAAGGACAGGAAAAACTGCCCTTATGCCCGTAAAAACCGGGCTAAGGACAGCGACTCCGCCCCTTGATTTGAAGTCTTCAGGGTCTGTTATGCACGCTTTTTTCATACTCACAGATTGCGTCTTTAAGCCATATTATATTGATAATAAGGTAGATAAGTTTTGCCGGGCTGATTTTTAGCGGTTTTTAATTAAGAAACTCGCCTTTAGCCAATAATCCCCAAAATGTGTGACTTTAGATTAAAGGTTGTCACACTCGACGCCACAATATGAACAAAAGGCGTCGCCGCTTGTTTGCCCCTTGCCGGTCGGCTCACATTGTCACAACTGTCGGCTAAGTAGCACTAATAAATTAATAATTCTAAAATGGGTGAAGTTTTTAGTCCTTATTGACAATTTGAATGATACACTTGCCCGCTAAACATACTATTTTTGCACAAATTC
>JAHAWW010000135.1 GCA_018383375.1 Prevotellamassilia sp.
TAACCGCGACAACATCATCACCGAGGCTAAGGGTGGTGTAGACACCATCTCTCCGTTCTCTTACAACCGTCGTGCCACCGTTCAGATTCAGTAATCTGACCGCACACATACTCCTGTAAAGGAACAATCCCATGAGGCCAATGTCCAATTCGGGCATTGGCCTCTTTTTTTGCCTATACCGTTGTTCAAAAAATAGGGGCGAATGTGACAAATCCTTACATATTTTTTGCCGCTAAAAAAACAAGAGCGAGGAGCAAAGACTGAATGTGCGCATAGGGGCAAAAAAACAGACCAATAAAGCTCAAAACCAATCGTGTCTTAAGCCCCGTAGTGCGCGGAATAAGCCTAAACAATACTATCCTTATTCCCGTAAAGCGCTGAAAAGCAATAAAAAAGGCCCTCTTGAGGCCTTTCTTCTATCTTTATATCCAAAGTTAAGTCAAAAGCCCGAGAATGAAAAAGACAAAACGGTTTCGGGCGACAGAAAGGGAGGAAACCGGATTTTTTATGTATTTTTGCAAATTGCAAAAGGTGTGTAAACGAAGAGACTAAAAGCCAAAGAGACAAAATGCGGGCTACGCACCATATCTCAAGTCAGGCCTTCCGCCAGTCTCCCCCACCCCCAACCGGCTGTGGCGCCTCCAGCCAAACGCCTCTAATTCATCCGCAAACAAGAAAACCAAACGATATGGCATCATTCTTTTCAAAAATATTCTCGAAAAAAGAAACACGCGAAACCCTCGACAATGGTCTCGAAAAGACCAAAAAAGGACTGTTTGAGAAACTGGCCCGTGCCGTGGCCGGCAAATCAAAAGTGGACGAAGACGTGCTCGACGAACTCGAGAATGTGTTGCTCACGTCAGACGTGGGCATCGACACTACGCTCGAAATCATACACGCCATCGAAGCGCGTGTGGCTCGCGACAAATACGTCAACACCAACGAACTGCACCACATCTTGCGCGAAGAGGTGGCAGCCCTGCTCACCCGTAACACCGGCATGGACGATGAGGGCGGTTTTGACGTTCCTGCAGACAAAGTGCCCTATGTGATTATGGTGGTAGGTGTGAATGGCGTGGGCAAGACCACCACCATCGGCAAACTGGCGTGGCAATTCAAGCAAATGGGCAAGAAGGTGGTGCTTGGAGCAGCCGACACCTTCCGTGCAGCCGCCATTGAGCAACTTGTGGTATGGGGTGAACGTGTCGATGTGCCCGTGGTGAAACAACAGATGGGCAGCGACCCTGCCAGTGTGGCTTACGACACGCTCAATTCGGCCAAAGCCTCCGGCGCCGACGTGGTGATTATCGACACAGCCGGCCGACTTCACAACAAAGTGGGTCTGATGAACGAATTGACCAAAATCAAAAACGTGATGCGCAAGGTGGTGCCCGATGCACCACACGAAGTGTTGCTCGTGCTCGACGGCTCAACAGGACAAAATGCCTTCGAACAAGCCAAACAATTCGTCAAAGCCACCGAAGTGACCGCTATGGCCATCACCAAACTTGATGGCACAGCCAAAGGCGGTGTGGTCATTGGCATATCCAACCAAATGAAAGTGCCCGTGAAATACATTGGCCTCGGCGAGAAAATGACCGATCTGCAACCATTTAATTGCCGCGAATTTGTAGACTCGCTCTTTAGCGGTTCGTCTCTCGAGGGCTAAACGCTCACATCAGCATTCTCCAATAATAGTTCACTCCCCTAATCGCTAAGTCTTTTAGTGTCTTTCGCATCAAAATGACTCCACACATCATAGACGTCATCACAATGGGTTGCTCAAAAAATCTGGTAGACTCCGAGCAACTCATGAAGCAGTTTGCCCTCGCCGGCTTCACCCTCCACCACAACCCCGAGCAAACCCACGGTGACATTGCCGTGGTCAACACTTGCGGGTTTATCGGCGACGCCAAAGAAGAGAGCATCAATATGATTTTGTCGCTCTGCGAACTCAAAGAAGACGGCGAACTCGAAGCGGTTTACGTGATGGGATGTCTCTCTGAGCGCTACCGCGAAGAATTGCAGAAAGAAATTCCTCAGGTAGACAAATATTATGGCAAATTCGACTGGGCACAACTCCTTGACGACCTCAAAGCCAAATACCACGTTGAGGCCGCGGATGAGCGCATCCTCACCACGCCCTGCCATTATGCCTACATCAAAATATCTGAAGGCTGCGACCGCCACTGTGCCTATTGCGCCATTCCCCTCATCACCGGCCGACACAAAAGCCGGCCTATGGAAGACATCTTGACTGAAGTGAAAAGACTTGTGGGCGAAGGCGTCAAGGAGTTTCAAATCATTGCCCAGGAACTCACCTATTACGGCATCGACCTCTACGGCAGCCAGAAACTACCCGAACTCATCGAGCAAATGGCTGCCATACCCGGCGTGGAATGGATCAGGTTGCACTATGCCTATCCCAACCATTTCCCCACCGACCTCTTGCGCGTGATGCGCGAACACGACAACGTCTGCAACTATCTCGACATTGCCCTCCAGCACATCAGCGACCGTATGCTTGACCGTATGCAACGTCACACCTCTCGCCAAGAAACACTCGACCTCATCGCCACGATGCGTCGCGAAGTGCCCGACATTTGTCTGCGCACTACACTGATGGTAGGCTTCCCCGGCGAGACAGAAGATGAATTTGAAGAATTGATGGACTTTGTGCGCGAAGTGCGCTTCGACCGTATGGGCGCTTTTGCCTATAGCGAGGAAGAAGGCACCTACGCCGCCATCCACTACGCCGACGACGTACCCGAAGAGGTTAAGAGTGAGCGTCTCGACCGCCTCATGGCACTCCAAGAAAGCATTATGGCCGAAAAAGAGGCCGAAGAGGTGGGCAAAACCTACAAGACCATCATCGACCGTGTGGAAGGCGAATACTACATCGGTCGCACCGAGAAAAACTCTCCAGAGGTAGACTGCGAAGTGCTCATCCCCACTGCGAGCCGACCGCTCACCATTGGCAATTTCTATCAAGTCCGCATCACTGACGCCGACGAGGTCGACCTCTATGGCGAAGTGGCTGAATAACCCCCAAGCCGTCACACCCGATAAGCCTTTTTCACCCCAAAAACCATGAACAATAAAGACTTTATTACCGCTTTGGCCACGCGCCTCGACATGACGCCCAAAGAGGCCGGCCGCATCGCGACCGAATTTATCAATCAATTGGCCGAGAAGCTCGACGAAGGTAACACGCTGGCCATTCAAGGGTTCGGCAGTTTTGAGGTAAAAAAGAAACTGGAACGCATCGTGGTCAATCCCAACACGAAACAGCGTATGCTTGTGCCGCCCAAACTCGTTATGAGTTTCAAGCCCAGCAACCTGCTTAAAGACAAGTTCAACGCCGGAGCCTAAGCCTGCCGACACCTTATCCCCCAAGCCAAAATATGGAAAAGAAACTCCTGCTCCAAGAAGTGGCCGACCTGCTGGCCACCAAAACCGGCATCAGTCGTAAAGCGGCCGACAACTTCAGTCGACTGTTTTTCGACCTCATCGTCGAAGGATTGACCAAAGACAAATACGTCAAAATAAAAGGTCTCGGCACATTCAAAATTGTCAGTGTGGGTGAGCGCGAAAGCATCAACATTCACACCGGCGAACGCATACAAATCAGTGGACACAACAAAATCACCTTCACGCAGGACCCCTTCATCAAAGACCTTGTGAACAAACCTTTTGCCCACTTCCAGACGGTGCCGCTCAACGACGAAACAGAATTGAGCGAACTTGAAGAGGTTGACAAATTGTCTGCCATTCAAAGCAATACGACAGAAGAGGAAGACGAAACTCAAGAAGAATTGACGGAAGAACCCGTGGCGATGCCTGAAGAATTACCCACCGAAAACCACGAGGCTGCAGACACGCCGGAAGAGGTCGAAAGCCAACCGGCAGCGACAACATCGACGCCACAAGACGACATTCTCACAGAGACAGTACCCGAGACTGACGAGGATACTTCTGAAGAAGGAGAACAGCCCCAACCAGACATAGTCGAAGAAATCACTGAAGAGCCCAAGAAAGTTGAAGTTGAAACGACGGCGACACAGCCAAAAGAAACCGAAGTTGCCACGACCGACGAACAGCCCACTACGGCCGAAGAGACTAAAAGCGAGGAGATTGAAAGCGAAAAGATTGAAGTGGAAGACGTCGGACCGAGCAAAACCTATACCGTGCAGTCTGTCGGTGGCCACGGCGGCAACCACGGCCCCGTTGATTTTGTGGTGGAAATCCGTTCAGACAAGCGTCTGGCAAAATGGAAGATGATAGCCCTCATTCTCTTCGTTATCATTATGATGGGTGCAGCCTATTGCATTGGCTATTATCGTGTGCTCACCCCCAATGCCAACCAAGCCGCGCAGCCCGAAGTCACTGAAGCAAAAACCGTTAAACCGCAAACCCATAACACGGCAGCCACGACCAATCAGGTAGAAACTAAAAAAGCGGCTGAAAAGGACTCAACGGCCAAGGCCGACAAAGCTCAAACAACTCAAGCCCAACAAAAATCCACTGCCGGCAAACCCGAACAGGTACAGACCAAACAAGAGCAGGCTCAACCCCAACCGGCCCAACCCCGCTATCACATTGTCAAAAGCGGCGAAAACCTCAATGGTATTGCCAAGAAAGTGTATGGCAGCAAATCATACGCTTCGCTCATCATCAAAGCCAACCACATAAAAAATCCCGACCTCGTAGACGTGGGCACCAAACTCATCTTGCCCGAGGTGAACGACAAACAGCAATAATCGGGCTTCACGCCCACAAGTTCATCACATCGGCAAAGTCGTCGACCAGCGTGTCGGCACCGACGGCTTGAAGCTGATGCTTGGAATGATTGCCATAGGTGACACCACAAGTGGGGCAACCGGCACGGCGCCCCATCAGTATGTCAAAAGTTGTGTCGCCCACCACAACGGCCTCTGAGGGCTGTACACCAAAGCGTTCCAACAAAACCACAACGGCCTCGGGCGCAGGTTTCTTCTCCTTCACATCGTCCTCGGCCACATAGGCAGAGAGATAAGGCGCAATGCCAATCATCCCACACAATGCCTCGACCGAAGTATGCCCCCTACTCGTGGCCACCGCCATTTTGACTCCTCTTTGGTGCAGAGCAGCCATTGTCTCCACCACTCCCGGATAAGCTTTCACGTCATTGTTGCCAATCTCTTCAAACAGTTGGCGATAGAGCGCCACGGCCTCGGCCACCCGGCCGGCATGCTTTTCACCAGCCAACTTAGCAATCGAGACGGTCAGCGGCAGTCCGATGGTGGCACAAATCTCATCATTTGTGGGAATGGCAAAGCCCATCTGGTTAAAAGTGGCCTGCATCGTGCGCACAATGCCTTGAGCCGTCTGAGCCAACGTGCCGTCAAAGTCGAGAATGAGCAACTTCAACTCATCGGCAAAAGGTTGCTTCGCCCTCAACGTCACACTCACCCCATCACAATCGGCTCCCATCGGCGGCGTGCATTTCGTCACGGTCACTTCGGCCTCTTTCACCTTACGGAAACGCACGAAGATAGCCTGCAAGATGCGACCGGCCACATGTTCAATCAAATCCGAAGGCACAGCCATCACGGCCTTGACCGTCTCGTAGACATCAGCATAGTTCACGGTGGCACCAAGTTCGTCGCCAAACACGGCCTCGTCAATCGGGCCAAGACCAAGCCTCAACGAGACCTCATAGTGTCCGCCCACCTGCCGCTCTTGCGGCATCACACCGTGATAAGAATAAAAGCACAAACGGCGCAATGTGATTTGAGAAGACTGTAGTTGCATATCATTTCGAGAGATTTGTGTCTAAAATACGAAGAGACCTGGCGGCATAGACGCCAAAGGCTCTGCAAAGTTAAGAAAATTCGCCAAGCCGAGAGCCTTAAAGCCTCACCGTGCTTACCCCTTCCACTTCAAAACCTTTCACCCCAAACAATGAGACGCATCGACACCCCCACACGACAATATACGGTCAGACAGGCCGCCAGCCTGCTCGACTTCATCATGCAGACCTTCGCCGGCATCAGCCGCAACAAAGCCAAAGCCATACTCACTGGAGGCGGTGTGCTGGTAGACGGACGCCATGAGTCACGCCACGACCTGCCGCTCACACCCGGTATGCAAGTGGAAATAAGCCGCCGCAAACCGCCCCGGCAGCTCAAAAACAAATTCGTCAAATTGGTTTATGAAGACAGCGACATCATCGTTGTGGACAAGGCTCCAGGCATTCTCTCCATGGGGGCCAACCACCACGCCTTCAGCGTGAAGAGCGTGCTCGACGACTACCTGCATCGGGCCAAGCAGAAAAACACCGCCCATGTGGTGCACCGCCTCGACCGCGACACCTCGGGCTTGCTGGTCTATGCCAAAACCATTCAAGCCGAACAAATATTGGAACACAACTGGCACGACATCGTGACCGACCGTCGCTATCTGGCCCTCGTCAGCGGCGTGCCCCAACCGCAACAAGGCACCGTCGACAGCTGGCTCAAAGACAACAAGGCCTACGTCACCCTCTCCTATCCCCAAGACCCGGGCGGTGGTAAATATGCCGTCACACATTACCGCGTACTCAAGACCGACGGCGAGCACAGTCTCGTGGAACTGAAACTTGAAACGGGCCGCAAAAATCAGATACGCGTCCATATGCAACAAATCGGCCATCCCGTGTGTGGCGACATTAAATATGGCAACGGCGACAACCCCATAGGACGCTTGGCACTACACGCCTTCCGCCTCAACTTCTACCACCCCATGACGAGCCAACCGCTACGTTTTGAGACCCCACAACCCAAAGCCTTCGTGGAGGCCATCAACAAGCAAAAAGACTTAAAAACGCCGAACAAAGCCACACCAACTGACAATAATCTTTAAAGAAAACCGTCCAAACGCCCGAGAATGTGTACATTAGCACCGTGAAACGCGTTACGAAACAAAACAATAACCACTTCATAAAACAATAAACTATGAGAAAACTCTTTTCTTATGCCGCTGCAGCCCTCGTTGTTTTTGCCATGAGCAGCTGCGTGAGCAAAAAGCAGTATGAAGGTCTGAAGACCGACTACGACAAACTCAAAACCGAGCACGCCACCCTTCAAGGCGACTATAACGACGCCAAAATCAAAATTGCCGAATACACCAGCGACAGCAAGAGTTTGGCTGCCCGTCTGGCCGAAGAGCAACAGCGCAACAAAGAACTCAAAGAGGCTTATGCCCAACTCCAAGGCTCTTACCAGAGCAACATTCAGCAGGGCAACGTCAACATCTCTAAACTCGTTGACGAAATCAACGCCTCAAACAAATTCATCAAACAGTTGGTTGAAGCCAAGAGCAAGAGCGACTCGCTCAACCAAGCCCTCACCAACAAACTCACCCGCTCACTCACCCGCGAAGAAATGAACGACGTTGACGTGCAGGTGCTCAAAGGCGTGGTCTACATCTCTTTGGCCGACAACATGCTCTACAAGAGCGGTTCGTATGAAATTGGCGACCGTGCCGGCGAAACGCTTTCAAAAATTGCCAAGATTATCAAAGACTACAGCGACTACGAAGTGCTCGTGGAAGGCAACACTGACAACGTGCCCATCTCGCAGAAAAACATCCGCAACAACTGGGACCTCTCTGCCCTCCGCGCTTCGTCTGTCGTACAGGCTTTGCAAAACCAATATGGCATTGACCCCAAACGCCTCTCAGCTGCCGGCCGTGGCGAATACAATCCCGTGGCCTCCAACGACACCGCAAAAGGCAAACAACGCAACCGCCGCACACAAATCATCATCACGCCCAAGCTCGACCAGTTTATGGACCTGATAGACCAGGCTCCGGAGAATGAATAAGGCAGGCGCTGATTTTTAACAAAAGACGCTCTCTCGATTTTCAAATGGGGGAGCGTCTTTTTGTATGGATGATTTGTCACCGCCTTTTCTATCCCCCAAAATGTTGCCTTTTTCCCAATCACACAATCACGCGCTTATAAACCATTGTGAATTAGTGAATTGCTGTGACTGAACGAAAAAGGCTGTTTCAGTCACGTTCAATCACGTGTGAGCAAGTTTGATAAACTGTTTCTTGAGGGCAATGGGTGAACATCTGCATACAATAAATATTTATCAACCGGTTTTATTGAGCAGAACTTGACTAAGGGTAATAAATTCCACAGTTCTGGTATTGCTTCTTTGTGGCGTTTGTTGTAATCTTGCAATAGAAAACTTATTCACCAAGGGCTTATGAAAATGACCCTGTTTTATCAATGGTTATTTTGATGGCAAGGGCATTTACGACCTATGGGTCGGCACAAGCAATGCCGAACATATTTATTAGATTAAATCTTGACAAAACAATTGAACAATGAAAAAGGTTATAGTTATTTCCACCAGTCTCCGTGCCGGGTCGAACAGCGATATGCTCGCTGAAAAATTTGCCGAAGGTGCCAAGGCATCAGGCCATGAGGTAGAGAAGATTTCCCTTCGTGGAAAGGAAATCAAGTTTTGTGTGGGTTGTCTGAGTTGCCAACACACTGGCGCTTGTGTGTTCAAGGATGATGTGCCGGACATTATGGCGAAGGTGAAGGATGCAGATGTGGTCTGCTGGGCTACTCCTATATATTATTATGAGATGAGCGGACAGATGAAGACGCTCATCGACCGAATGAATGCCATGTATTCGAGTGAATATCGCTTCCGCGACATCTATCTGCTCACCACAGCTGCCGAAGCCGAAGAAGAGACTCCCCGCCGTGCCGAGATTGGTCTGACGGGTTGGATTGACTGCTACGGCAAGTCTTCACTCAAAGGACACTTGTTTTGCGGAGGTGTCACCGCAGCGAGAGACATCGAAGGCAATGCCTGCTTAATGCAGGCCTACGAAATGGGTAAAGGTGTTTGATGGCAAGAGAGAAAAGTGTTTTCAATATGCGCATGAAACGATTTATCATATTCATATCTTTAATCACAATAACGACACTAAACGTTATGGCACAGAAAAAGATAACACAGACGGCTGGACGCACACAGTTGGGACAATTTGCTCCTGAGTTTGCCAGGCTCAACGACGACATTCTCTTTGGTGAGGTTTGGAGCCGCAACGACCTGCTGAACCTTCGCGACCGCAGCCTTGTCACACTCACTTCTCTCATCAGTCAGGGCATCACCGACTCATCGCTCACCTACCACTTGCAGGAGGCGAAGAAAAACGGCATAACCCGTACCGAGATTGCCGAAATCATCACACATATCGCCTTTTACGCAGGATGGCCCAAAGCATGGGCTGCTTTCCGCCAGGCTAAAGAGGTTTGGAAAGAGGAGACGGCGGCTGAAGATGCGAAGGCTCGTTTCCAACAAGAGATGATTTTCCCCATTGGCGAACCTAATACAGCCTATGCCCAATATTTCAAAGGCAATAGTTATCTGGCGCGTGTTTCCGCCGAACAGATTGCTATTGCCAATGTCACCTTCGAACCGGGTTGCCGCAACAACTGGCACATCCATCATGCCACCAAGGGCGGAGGACAGATGCTAATCGGTGTGGCCGGTCGTGGTTGGTATCAGGAATGGGGAAAGCCTGCAACAGAAATTCTCCCCGGGACAGTCATTCACATCCCTGCCGGTGTGAAGCATTGGCATGGCGCCGATGCCGACAGTTGGTTTGCTCATCTCGCTATTGAGATAGAGGGAGAGAACACATCCAATGAATGGCTGGAACCTGTGTCGGACAAAGCGTACGAGAAGGTCAATGAATGAACACACTCCATTTAAAATTTATACCTTATGAAACATCTAAAAATCTTATTATTGGCCGTGATGACTATCTTTGCAACATCGGCTTGTTCACAAAACAAGGAAATAAAGACAATGGAAAAGAAAAAAATATTGGTGGTGTATTTCTCGGCAACGGGTACAACAAGGCAAGTGGCCAAGCAAATTGCAAAAATCGCCGAGGCCGACATCTGTGAGATAACTCCGGCGAGGCCATATTCCAGTGCCGACCTGGACTGGACCAACCAGCAGTCGCGCAGTTCGGTGGAGATGAGCAATCCGGAGGCCCGGCCTGAAATCAAAACTGTTTCAGTGGATGTGAGTCAGTACGATTACGTCTTTCTTGGCTATCCTATCTGGTGGGACCTCGCACCGAGAACAGTCAACTCATTCATTGAAACGACAGACTTGGCCGGCAAGACTGTAATTCCGTTTGCAACTTCCGGAAGCAGCACCATAGCCAACAGTGTGGCCGTGCTGAAAAAGTCTTATCCAGAAATCAAGTGGCAGACAGGCAAACTGCTC
Organism: Prevotellamassilia sp.; assembly: GCA_018383375.1. GTDB lineage: Bacteria > Bacteroidota > Bacteroidia > Bacteroidales > Bacteroidaceae > Alloprevotella. Next base: position 10,287 of record JAHAWW010000135.1, read on the forward strand.
AATCGTGTCAGTGTGAAAGAGATTGGAGACTGGCTTTTAGAAACAATGTAATAAGATGCAAGAGGTTTATCTCAATACCATACAGGAGTTCAACGACTATCAGGGAGTGGAGACGCTTCACCCCCTGGTGAGCGTGGTGCATGTGGAGAACACTGAGCACATTCAAGAGTGCGTGATGCACTATGGTGTTTATGTCATCTATCTCAAAGAGAACAAGGGATGCAAACTCTCTTACGGCCGCACGCCCTACGACTTCGACGAAATGACCGTGACCAGCTTTGCCCCGGGGCAGGTGGTGACGGTGGAACCTAATCCCGATGTACCGTTTGCCAAGTTCACGGCCTTGGTGTTCCATCCCGATCTGCTCAACCGCACAGCATTAGGCAGACATATAAGCCGCTACGAGTTTTTCGACTATTCCAGCACCGAGGCGTTGCACCTCTCCGCCCAAGAAGTGGAAGTCTTTCGGGGTGTGCTTGCCATGATAGAACAGGAAATTCACCGTGCCATAGACAAGCATACCCGCGAACTAATCGTTTCCAACATCGAGTTGCTACTGAATTATTGCCTACGCTTCTACGACCGCCAGTTTATCACCCGCGAGGAAATCAACCATTCTGTGGTGAAGAAATTCATCGAACTGCTTGATGATTACATCTCCACAAAAGCCCTTCAGGATGGTTTGCCCACGGTGTCTTATTTTGCAGGAAAATGCTGCCTGTCGAGTGGCTATTTCGGCAATCTGGTCCGTGTGGAAACGGGTCGTACAGCCAAGGACATCATCTCCGACCACCTGCTCACTCACGCCAAACAGCTGCTGAATGAAGAGACACTGACCATTACAATGATAAGCAATCGTTTAGGCTTCGAGTATCCCCAGCATTTCGTCCGTTTCTTCAAGTCACATACGAGCAAGACCCCTTCGGCATACAGGAAATGAACTTTGTTGCCTCAGAGCGCGCGATGTATGACATAGTGCTTGTGGCCGTCGGGCAGTTCGCCGTCGCGACGAATAATGTTGGACACCTCGGCCACATCGCGCACCTCGCCCGATGGCATCAAGATGCCAATGCCCTCGGCGGCGCGTGAATACATTTCGTTGCAAAGATTTTGACTGTCAACAAAATAGGCGGTGTCTTCGTCAGAGAGTGAGAGCTGCCGCTTGATGGCCTTGCGGTAGTGGTCAAGCGCCTCGTCGAGACGGTCGGCCTCGACCTCGGTCGATTTGAACAAACGGCGACTGGTGAAGTCGGCTGCCAAGACACTCAACACGGGGTCTGGATGTTCGGCCCAAACTTTGACGGCGCAAATCAGGTCGCTGTCGTCGAGGGCGGCGTAATGGCGAAGGGCTTCACTGTCTTCGTTGGCAAAGTCATTGCGCGACACTTCGCGCGAAAGGAAATAGTGCAGCGCCGGCGAGGCAAACAACGGCGTGCCGGCACAGACCAATTGGTGTGCACGCCGCAAGATGGCGCGAAACATCGCCTCGGCGGCCAATGCTGTTTTGTGAAGATAGACCTGCCAATACATCAAGCGGCGGGCCATGAGATAGTTTTCGACAGAATAAATGCCTTTATAGTCCACCACCAAACGCTCGTCGACCAAGTCGAGCGTTTTGACGATGCGTGCTGCCCCAATGTTACCTTCGCGCACTCCCGTGTAGAAACTATCGCGACAGAGATAGTCCAGGCGGTCCATATCGAGCTGGCTGCTGATGAGTTCGTGGAGGAAAGGTTTGGGATAATCGCCCGTGAACACTTTGAGTGCCAACGACAAGTCGCCTTGCATATCGCGGTTGACAGCCTGCATCATGAGCAGTGAAATCTCTTCGTGAGAGATACCCTTCACCAGTTCGCCTTCGAGCACGTGTGAAAAAGGGCCGTGCCCCACGTCGTGCAGCAAGATGGCGGCTTCTGTGGCCTCGGCTTCAGAGTCGAAGATGAAATGCCCTTTTTGCATCAACGTGGCCAGGGCCGTCTGGGTGAGATGAAAAGCACCGATGACGTGTTGCTTGCGGGTGTGATGGGCACCGGGATAGACAAAAGGTGCCATTCCCAACTGTCTGATGCGTTCCAGACGTTGGAAGAGCGGATGAGCAATGACGCGGCAGAGCAATCCTCGCGGCACATTGATGAAACCATAGACGGGGTCGTTGATGGTGAGGTGTTGGTCGGGCATAGTGTGTGGGTAAAAGACTCCGATTAATCCGTACAATCCGCGTTCAATTCATAGACCACGGATTTAGCGGATAGAGCGGAGACGTATTGATAAACTCCGAATAATCCGTAACATCCGCGTTCAATTCATAGACCACGGATGTAGCGGATAGAGCGGATAAAGTACTTATAAACTCCGTATAATCCGTAACATCCGCGTTCAATTTATATAGACCACAGATTTAGCGGATAGAGCGGATGAGGTATTTATAAACTCCGATTAATCCGTACAATCCGCGTTCAAATTATATAGACCACGAATTTAGCGGTTAGAGCGGATGAGGTATTTATAAACTCCGTATAATCCATACAATCCGCGTTCAATTTATAGACCACGGATTTAGCGGATAGAACGGATAAAGTACTTATAAACTCCGTATAATCCGTACAATCCGCGTTCAAATTATATAGACTACGGATTTAGCGGATGGCGTGTTGATTATAAACTCTGTGTGTGGTATGACGAAAGCGGACTTTGCTGCCGTTCTTCCGTTTGTGGGGATGAACTGTATGCAAAGTCCGCTTGTCTGTTCAAATCTAAACGAAAAATCAGATATTGTCTTTTTCGATGTCTTTGAAATATTTGTAGGTGCCGTGCTTGATGTCTTCGCAAGCAGCCTCATCGCAGACAATGATGCCGTGCTGGTGCATCTGGAGCACAGAGATGGTCCACATCTGGGTCACGGGGCCTTCGATGGCAGCCTGGAGGGCGCGCGATTTGTTGTGACCGTTGCAGAGGATGAGCACTTCTTTGGCACTCATCACGGTGCCGACGCCGACGGTGAGGGCGGTGGCGGGCACATTGTCGGGATTGCCGCCGAAGAAGCGTGAGTTGGCCACACGGGTGTCGGTGGTCAGGGTCTTCTGGCGTGTGCGGCTGGTGAGCGAGCTACCCGGTTCGTTGAAGGCGATGTGTCCGTCGGGACCAATGCCGCCAATGAACAGGTCAATGCCGCCTGCCTCTTCAATCATCTTCTCATAGTGGGCGCACTCGGCAGCGAGGTCTTCGGCGTTACCGTTGAGAATGTGAATGTTTTCTTTGGGGCAGTCGATGTGGTTGAAGAGATTGGTGGCCATGAAAGAGTGGTAGCTCTCGGGGTGAGACTCGGGCAGACCTACATACTCGTCCATGTTGAATGTGAGCACGTGTTTGAACGACACGCGGCCTTCTTTATTGGCCTTGACCAGTGCCTTATACATGCCGATGGGCGAAGAGCCTGTGGGCAGACCGAGCACGAAAGGTTTCTCGGCGGTAGGCTGAGCGGCGTTGATTTTGCTGATGACATACTCCGCAGCCCACTGCGACAGTTTTTCATAATCAGGTTCGATGATAACTCTCATGATTTCGACTTGATATTTTTAGAGGTTAATAAGTTGTTTGAAAGGTCAGCACAATGCCCCGCTCTTCAGCCGTTTGATTGGCGGGCGGGGGTATTCACTCACAAAAATACTTAAAGTTTGTTTTGCCACCAAGTTAAAGCCACAATTTATTTTTTGGGGGGGACACCTTCTCTCAAATCTTATGTAAAGATCGTGCAAACCGAAGGCCGAACAAAAGAAAAGCCTGGGGATTTTTGAAACGCTTCATACAAGAGGTCGAAAGCTTGCCCTATTTCAGCAGAGCTCCGTCCTGCTAGAGAAGTACTATTACCGGACAGCAATAAAACCGTATGCTCATTTTTGTCAGGTAAAGTTCAAGAAAATCTGACCATACAGCAAAGGGTCTATACACCACCATCGTGGCGCATAGACCCTTGTCGTTCCCATGAAGGACGGGTGAAGATGAGGCTACCAATAGTTATCTTGACTGTCGTCCTCAAAATCGTCAGGGTAGCCCTCTCCGAAATTCACTTCCGTTTCGTCCACTCCTGACAGACACAGCAGCTGCTCTGGATGCACATCGTAGCACTTCATTTCGGGCTTGATATATTGTTTCTTCATAATCATCTGTTATTTATTTGTTGAAAACCACTTTTCCGTTCCGGATGACCAGTCCCTTTTGCTGATTTCCTGCCGGCAGACGGCGGCCGCTCAGGTCGTAGGTCTCCGTCGCCTTGCGCTCATCGCCGTAGACGTTCACGATGCCCGTCACGTTCTCCTCGCCAATGACGGAGAGCACGATGCTGCTGATGGAAGCTGCAGGCGATGCCGAATGACGCGGTGCGATGGTCAGGTAGTGGCGCATAGGTTCCAGGCTGTAGAAGTGCTGCCATGTGCCGTTGGTCCACAGCGTGTATGGGTCGTACAGCGTTGCGCCGCTCTCGCCCATTTCATTGTAAGTACCCTTGAAGGTGTAGGTGAAGTCCACGCTCTGGCAATTGATGCTGTTCGTCACTGCCGGTGCGGGAGTTATATCTGACAATTGCAGCACCATGTCACAGTAGTCACTGCTGAGCGGCTTCACCAAGTAAGGATAGTTGGCCTTCAACGTCACGCCGGGCTGCTGGCGGAAGCTCTCCACCACCGTTTTTTCTGCCTGGCCGTCGTTGTCCAAGTCATACTGATGCACGTTGTTGATGCGTGAGAAGGCATATTTGTCACAAAGCTCGGAGGTCAGCGTCAAGTCGAAAGGTACGTACCACGTAGTCCATTCCGCCCCGCCGAAGGTGCGGCTGTAGGTGAAGTCAGCCACGGTGAACACCGCTTGGTTGTCGTACGTTGTGGCATCCAGCAAATCGTAGGTTGCCACGCTGAAAGCCGTTTCATCCTCATTGGGAACAGCTTTGACAGTTCCTGCCGCATCTGCAAAATATTTAATTTGTCCGCACCCTTCTTCCTGACAAACCTTATAGTAAATCTTTTTGTCGTTGTCGAACAGGGTTTCACCCGTGAAGTCATGCTTCGTGAAATAACCGGTTGTATAGTTGGCATAGGTGGCATCGGTTGTGCTGGGGTCATACGAAATGGCACCGACAAGGGATGTACAGCCTTCAAACATGTAAAATGAGGAGGTAACACTCTCTGTTGTGAACAAGTCAGAAGCATATATGGTAACGAGACCTGAGCAACCAGAGAACATAGATCTCATATTCGTCACATTGGCGGTATTGAAGTTTGACAGGTCAAGAGAGGTAAGGCCTGAGCAATCATAGAACATAGCGCTCATAACCGTCACATTGGCGGTATTGAAGTTTGACAGGTCGAGAGAGGTAAGGGCTGAGCAATCAGAGAACATACTGCCCATATACGTCACATTCTCGGTGTTGAAACTTGAGAGGTTTAGCGAGGTGAGGACTGAGCAACCTTGGAACATACCGTTCATATCTTGCACCTTGGCGGTATTGAAGTTTGACAGGTCAAGAGAGGTGAGGCCTGAGCAACAAAAGAACATTCCGATCATACTCGTCACATTAGCGGTATTGAAGTTTGACAGGTCAAGAGAGGTGAGGCCTGAGCAATTCCAGAACATATCGCTCATATCCGTCACATTGGCGGTATTGAAGTTTGACAGGTCAAGCGAGGTGAGGCCTGAGCAACCTTTGAACATCCAGTCCATATCTTGCACATTGGCGGTATTGAAGTTTGACAGGTCAAGAGAGGTGAGGCCTGAGCAATAAGAAAACATAAGGCTCATATCCGTCACATTAGCGGTGTTGAAACTTGAGAGGTCAAGAGAGGTGAGGCCTGAGCAAC
>JAHAWW010000144.1 GCA_018383375.1 Prevotellamassilia sp.
CGTCGCGGCCCAATGTCATTATGATTGTGGCCGACGACTTGGGCTACGGCGATCTCTCGTGCTATGGTGCAAAACGTGTCAATACGCCCTGTGTCGATAGCCTGGCGGCTCATGGTCTGCGCTTCACCGATGCCCACGCCTGTGCCTCCACCAGCACGCCCTCACGCTTTGCCTTGCTCACCGGCCTCTATCCTTTCCGCCAACAGGGCACCGACGTGGCAGCAGGCAATGCCGGTATGATTATCCGCCCCGACACCTACACCCTTGCCGATGTGTTTCAGGAGGCCGGCTACACCACTGCAGCCATTGGTAAGTGGCACCTCGGACTGGGTAGCCGTACGGCACGACAAGACTGGAACGGCACACTCGACCAGTCGCCGGCAGACCTGGGCTTCGACTACCATTATATTATGGCGGCCACGGCCGACCGTGTGCCCTGTGTGTTTATAGAGAACGGCCGCATTGCCAATTACGACCCCTTGGCTCCGGTGGAGGTGAGCTATCAAACGAATTTCGAGGGAGAACCCACCGGCCGCGACAATCCCGAATTGCTCACCAAACTGCGTCCCAGCCACGGCCACGACCAGAGCATCGTCAACGGCATCTCGCGCATAGGGTATATGAAAGGTGGCGGCAAGGCGCTTTGGCGCGATGAAGACATAGCCGACTCTATCTCAAGTCACGCCATCCGTTTCATGGAGCAAGCAGGCAATCGCCCCTTCTTCATATATCTCTGCACCAACGACGTGCACGTGCCCCGTATGCCACACGAGCGTTTTCGCGGAAAAAGTCCGATGGGACTGCGTGGCGAAGCCATTTTGCAGTTTGACGAGACCGTGCGCCAAGTCACCGACGCGTTGCGCCGCCTCGGACAGGCCGACAACACCTTAATCATATTGACGAGCGACAATGGTCCGGTGCTCGACGACGGCTATGCCGACCGGGCTGTCGAACTGGCCGCTTATCATCGGCCGGGCGGCACGTTCAGAGGTGGTAAATACAGTGCCTACGAAGCCGGCAGTGCCGTGCCCTTTATTGTTTGCGGTCCCGGGGTGAAACATCCAGGCACCACCTCGGCGGCTTTGGTTTCACAAATCGACGCCTTGCAATCTCTGGCCGCATTGGTCGACGTGACTGTGCCCGACCACCAAGCTGCCGACAGCCACGACGCCTTGGCCACATGGCTCGGTCGCAACCACAAGTCGCGGCCCTATGCCGTCTCAATGGCGGCCAATCACAACGTCAGTCTGCGCACCGACCGCTGGAAATACATTCCGCCCCATGCCGGAGGCCCAGTCATCACTTGGGGCCCTGTCATTGAGACCGGCAACAGCCCCCTCCCACAACTCTATGACATGCACGTTGACCGACAAGAGCAAACCAACGTGGCCAACGACTACGGACGAGTGGAGAGACAACTCATGAAACTGCTCGAAAAGGTGCAACGCGGCGAGTGACGGCCACACGTCCATCTGGGTCACATTCAGACACATCTAATGGCCGGATGTGGCTGCTCGAACGGCGCAAAGCGATGACTTCATGGCCTTATTTTTGTACAAAAACAGGGCTTGTTAGTGACAAAATCGGGCAAAATATTTTTTGAAAGCCATCTGCGGTGCCGTCAAACCGACTTTTTCCC
>JAHAWW010000146.1 GCA_018383375.1 Prevotellamassilia sp.
AACTACAAGTTTTTTTGCGTAACGCTGTCATTCAAAGCCGTTTTTTTGTGTTTTTGCGGCGGAGAGAGGCGGAGATAAGTCCGTAACATACCAGGACTTTCAGGTAGGGTATTCAAAATTGGTATTGTTTATCGTCATTATTGAGCGGCTCTGCAAGGCCTGGAGGGCTTAGAAGGCCGTGTATTATCCGTCTGATATATCACACAGCCCAAAGATATTACCCTTTATTGGTGACGATTTTCCTGCAAATCATCTCATAGAGGCCATCGCGACGGCGTTTTGCGCCAATGAGGCAAAGCGTTTCAGTTGTTTTTCGTATTTTTGCAATAACATCCATTCATACCCTTACCCCTCTCACCCATGAGCAACGAAAAAGATTTCGACGAAGCACCGGCCACCGAGCACTCTAACTATACACCCGCCGACAGCAAAGACGAAAACGTGATGCACCAACTCTCAGGAATGTATCAGACTTGGTTTTTGGACTATGCCTCATATGTTATCCTCGAGCGCGCCGTGCCCCACCTGGGCGACGGCCTCAAACCGGTGCAGCGACGCATCTTGCACACGATGAAACGCCTCGACGACGGGCGTTACTCGAAGGTGGCCAACATCGTGGGACAGACTATGCAGTTTCACCCTCACGGCGACGCCTCTATCGGCGACGCACGGTGCAACTGGGACAGAAAGACCTGCTCATTGACTGCCAGGGTAACTGGGGTAACATACTGACCGGAGACTCGGCTGCCGCACCGCGATATATCGAAGCACGCCTGTCGAAATTTGCGCTCGACGTGCTTTTCAACGCCAAAACCACCGAATGGAAACTCTCTTACGACGGCCGAAACAAAGAACCAGTGGCGTTGCCGGTGAAGTTCCCCCTGCTGCTGGCTCAAGGCGCAGAAGGCATCGCCGTGGGCCTCTCGGCCAAAATCTTGCCACACAACTTTGGCGAACTCTGCGACGCGGCCATCGACTGCCTGAAAGGACGCGAATTCAAGCTCTTCCCCGACTTCTTGACCGGTGGCTCTATCGACGTGTCGAAATACAACGACGGCATGCGAGGCGGAATGGTGAAAGTGAGAGCCAAGATTGAAAAACTGGACAACAAAACGCTCGTCATCCGCGAAATCCCCTACGGCAAAACCACCTCGAGCGTCATCGACAGCATACTCAAAGCCAACGACAAAGGCAAAATCAAAATACGCAAAGTCGAAGACAAAACGGCGGCTGAAGTGGAAATTATCGTACACCTCACGCCGGGCACCAGCTCAGACAAAGCCATCGACGCACTCTATGCCTTCACCGACTGCGAAGTGAGCATCTCGCCCAACTGCTGTGTCATCGAAGACAAAAAACCACAGTTCCTCACCGTCTCGGACGTGCTCAAACGAGCCGTGGACCATACCCAAGAACTGCTCAGGCAGGAATTGCTCATCCGCCGCGGCGAACTGATGGAGTCGCTGCACTTTGCCTCGCTCGAACGCATCTTTATCGAAGAGCGCATCTATAAAGACAAGCCCTTTGAACAAGCACCCAACATGGACGCCGCCTGCGAACACATCGACAACAGACTGACGCCCTATTATCCACAATTTGTGCGCGAGGTGACCAAAGAGGATATCCTCAAACTGATGGAAATCAAGATGGCACGCATCTTGAAATTCAATAAAGACAAGGCCGAAGAACTCATCGCCAAAATGAAAGAGGAGGTGGCACGCATAGACCACGACCTGCAAAACATGGAAGAGGTGACGGCCAACTGGTTTTTGCTCATTAAAGAGAAATATGCCCACGAGCACCCACGACGCACCGAAATCCGCTCGTTCGACACCATCGAAGCCAGCAAGGTCATCGAGGCCAACGAAAAACTCTATATCAACCGCGCCGAAGGCTTCATCGGCACCGCACTGAAAAAAGACGAGTTTGTGGAAAACTGCTCACCGATTGACGATGTCATCATCTTCTACCGCGACGGCACCTACAAAGTGACGCGCGTGCAAGAAAAGGTGTTTGTGGGCGAAACGGAGCGCTCAAAAAAAGAGAAACGCAAAGCCGAAATCATCCACATCGCCGTGTTTAAGCGCAACGACAAACGCACCATCTATAATGTGGTGTATCGCGACGGCAAAAACGGACCGAGCTATATCAAACGCTTCAACGTGACGTCGGTGACACACGACCGCGAATACGACCTCACCACCGGTGAGCCGGGCAGCCGCGTGTCTTACTTCACAGCCAATCCCAACGGCGAGGCCGAAGTAATCAAAGTGACGCTCAAGCCCAACCCCAAGTTGCGCCGCATCTTCTTCGACAAAGACTTTGGCGAGATACTCGTCAAAGGCCGACAGAGTCGAGGCAACTTGCTCACCCGACTCGACGTTTACCGCGTGACGCTCAAATCACACGGCGGTTCGACACTCGGCGGACGAAAGGTGTGGTTTGACCACGACGTGCAACGCCTCAACTACGACGGCCGCGGCCAACTGCTGGGCGAGTTCCACTCTGACGACAGCATCCTTGTGGTGCTCAACAACGGCGACTTCTACACGACAAACTTCGACCTCAACAACCACTATGAGACAACGGGCATTTTGCGCGTGGAGAAATACGACGAGAGCAAAGTCTGGACGGCCGTGCTTTTCGACGCCGACCAACAGGGATTTGCCTACATCAAACGCTTTATGTTTGAACGCACCAGCCAGACACGCCACCTCAACTTCTTGGGCGAAAACGCCGACTCGCAACTCTTGCTGCTCACCGACACACCCTACGCCCGCATCAAGGTGAACTATGGCGGCGCCGACGCCGTGAGAGAACCGTTTGAGGTGGATGCCGAAAACTTCATTGCCGTCAAAGGCTTCAAGGCCAAAGGCAAACGACTCACGACGTGTAACGTGGCCGGTGTGGAAGAGCTTGAACCGCTGCGACAGCCCGAGGTGGCCGACAGCGAAACAGAGCCTGCAGACGAAGATATCGCCATCGACGATACCACACAGCCCGACAACACGACGCAGGAACCTTCACGACAAGACATACTCGACGAAATCACCGGCCAGGGACGACTCTTTGAAGACTAATCCCGCCACCAACCATCATTGATATGAAATGTAAAGTCTGCGGAACGGAATATCCCGACAAAAAAAGCCAATGCCCACGCTGCGGCTGCCGCAAAGGTGAGACCATTCCGGCTAACCTGAAATGCAAGCGCTGCGGCACGACATTCAGTTCACGCCACAAAACATGCCCGGCCTGCGGCATCGTGGTCTCACCCACCACGGCCGAAGTGGCTTTCTTGCCGCCCTCAAACGCCAAAGCAAAAATGAAGCAGCGGCTCATTTGGGGCGCACTCTGGCTGGGACTTGTGTTGGTGTGTATTGGCGAGGCTTTTTTGGTCAAAGCCATCTACGCCCGCTCGGCACAAAACACGGCCAAAGAGCTTTGGGAGGCCAACGACCGCATCGAAGACAACCGACGCGAGCCAGACCCGATATACAAACAACCGGTGGTTGAAGACACACCCGACAGCCTCATCAACGACCTCATCTTACACGACGGCCAAGCAGACTCCCTGAACACGAACGATGGCGAATGGGGCGACTCGGCCACCATCGTCGAAGAAGAAATATTATAACACACGCATCGCTTTCTATTCAAACCATGAATAACGTCGACCACAACAAGCGCCGCAAACTCCACATCACGCTCTATGCCATCACGACCGCAATGGTCTTGGCGCTGACCTTCTTCGTTTCGCGCTGCGAGGGCATCAAAGAGGGACAAAGGGAGGCACGCCGCCAAATAGAGGCCCAAGGAAACTATACCGATGGCCCCAAAAGTCTGATTACAGAAACAAAAACAGAATGACCTCAACACCGCTCGGCGTCACGCTCAACCGGATGCTTGCCGAGCGTCTACAGATTTTTTTCTTTATCCCATCATTATGGCAAACGACACGACTAAACGCCTCAGCATTGAGGAATATCTCGACCAAGACGAACGCAAAGACTTGCTGCGCCTGCTCACGGCCGGCTCGGTGGACGATGGCAAAAGCACACTCATCGGCCGCCTGCTCTTCGACTCAAAAAAACTCTATGAAGACCAACTTGCGGCGCTCGAACGCGACTCAAAGCGCGTGGGCAACGCCGGCGAACATATCGACTATGCCCTGCTTTGTGACGGATTAAAGGCTGAGCGCGAACAGGGCATCACCATCGACGTGGCCTACCGCTACTTCTCGACCAACAAACGCAAATTTATCATCGCCGACACGCCGGGGCACGAACAATACACCCGCAACATGATTACGGGCGGCTCGACGGCCAACCTGGCCATTATCTTGGTCGATGCACGCACGGGGGTCATCACTCAAACACGCCGACACACCTTCTTGACGTCGCTGCTCGGCATACGTCACCTCGTGCTGGCGGTCAACAAAATGGACCTCGTGGACTATGACGAGGCGGTCTATGCCAAAATCGTGGCCGACTTCAAAGCCTTTATCCAAGCCTTCGACATACCCGACGTGCAATGCATTCCGCTCTCGGCTCTTGAGGGCGACAACGTGGTGGACCGCTCTGCACGCACACCCTGGTACAAAGGTCCGAGCCTGCTGGAATTTCTCGAGACCGTGGAAATAGGCAACGACCATAACCTTCGCGATTTCCGCTTCCCGGTTCAATATGTGTTGCGCCCCAACCTGGACTTCCGCGGCTTTTGTGGTAAGGTGGCCTCGGGCGTCGTCCGCCAGGGCGACCGCGTCATGGCGTTGCCAAGCGGCAAAACAAGCCGTGTGAAACGCATTGTCACTTATGACGGCGACCTCGACTATGCTTTTCCACCCCAATGCATCACCCTGCAGCTTGAAGACGAAATTGACATCTCACGCGGCGATATGATTGTGAAATGTCCCGACAACTACGACGGCGACTTCACTACCTTGCTGCAACACCCCGAAAAGGCCGAGCCGCAACTCCCTAAAATTGGCCGACACATCGAGGCTGCGCTGGTGTGGATGGACGAAGAACCAATGGACCGCAACAAGTCGTTTTATCTGAAACAGACCACCAACACGTCGCGCTGCCGCGTGGACCATATCAAATATCGCATCGACGTGAATACGCTCGAGCACAGCGAGGTGGAGCGTATGGAATTGAACGAGATTGCGCGCGTGGTGATTGTCACGGCCAAAGAGTTGCTCTATGACGCCTATAAAGACAACAAGCCAACGGGTTCGTTCATTCTCATTGACCCTATCACCAACAACACCTCGGCGATGGGTATGATTATCGGCGGCGCGGAGACTGCCGACCTTTCAGGCGCCGATGCACTGCCCACACTCGACCTGCCTGCCCTGGGTATTGCGCCGGAGCACTACGACGCCATTGACCGCGCCGTGGCCTCGCTGGCCAAGCAAGGCATTGACGTCAGAGTGAAGAAATAATCCTGCCGCCACACCCGGCCTGCGCCGCGTGACGACATCACAAACGAACACCGCCCCTTGAGCCAATGGCTCTTGGGGCGGTTCTCTAATAAATAATCAATTGAGGAAAGCTTACTCTGTCTCTTCAGCAGCAGTCCAGTCCTCACTACTCCAGCCTTGACCATGATGTCGGTAGCAAAATGCCGGAGATCTGTATTGGATGGAGAGAGGTTTCAAGACTCAACCTTGAAATAATTGAGCAACCAAATGACGGCGGCATAAATGAGCAGGTCGGTGAGTATCATCCACTCGCCGCGCAAACACATCTCACTGATGAAGAAATTGAGCACGATAAACATCACCTGCATACCGACCACGGCGACCAAAGCCCAACGCATAGACAGACCGGCAGCAAGAAATTTGTGGTGAATGTGGGTTTTGTCGGCATGAAACATCGACACGCCGCGATACAGACGCGACACGGCCACACGGCCGGCATCAAAAGTGGGGAGCAACAACAACGAATAGGAGATGAGCAGGGCGTTGGGGCGATAGGGCACCACGTCGTGCATATTCATGGCATACTTGATGCCGAGGAAAGCCAAGGCATAGCCCAATATGAGACTGCCGGTGTCGCCCATAAAAGTTTTGGTGTTGCGCTCGACCCGACCAAACAGGTTGTAGTAGAGAAAAGCCAAGACGGTGCCCATAAGCGAGGCGGCCATAAGGGCGTAGCTGAACACGCCAATGTGGATAAACTCCCAAGCAAAACCACCCAACGCTATGAACACAATCGAACCGGCAAGTCCGTCGATGCCGTCGATGAGATTGATGGCGTTGATGACGACGACCGAGATGAACACCGTGAGCAAATAGCCTGCCCAAAGAGGCAATTCATATACGCCAAAGAGGCCATAAAGATTGTTGATGCAGACGCCGCAAAGAGGGAAAAAGAGCGAGGTGACGATTTGAACCAAGAACTTCACCTTGGCCGAAAGTCCGAGCATATCGTCAAACAGTCCTATTATATATATAAGAAAGAGGCCGGCAGAGATGAAAAACGTGGGGAGACCAAACTGTGGCAATTGTTCGCCAACGGCAAGCATCAACAAAAACGACACCACCACGCCCACAATCATGGCCGGAGCAAAAAACACACCGCCCATGCGGGGTATCTTGTTGTGATGGATTTTGCGCTCGTTGGGGATGTCGTAGATGCCGCGCTGCTGACAGAGGCGCAACAAAACGGGCATGCCGACAAAGGTGAGCAAAAGGCTCACGAGGAAACCACTAATGAGGAATATGATGAGAGGGATAGACATGGTGTGTGTTTTTCATACGGTCCGGCAGGGCTGCCGACTGATGCAAGGCTATGGATTATTCTTCGGGGGTGAGCGATGCCGAAGGAGCAGCGTCGGCACGCTCGGCTTGGGGATTGTGGATAATGACGGGACGCTCGGCCTTGCGGGCTTTCCACAAGAATGACAAGACGAAGCCCAGAACAATCCAAAAGAGCAGAATGAAACTACGGCGAGGCGCGTCGTGCTTGACAGGCACATAGGGTTTCTGCAAGACGGTGTAGACGGGTGTGCGTTCCAACACCTTGGCCTTGGCCATCTCCACCTGCGTGGCATATTGCGAGCGAATGTTGAAGGCCAACTGCATTTCGTTTTCCAGATTGTCGCTTTCCACGCGATATGACTCAAGGCTGATGTCTTGGTGGGCATCGGCAAAGGCAGCATAGCGACGAGCCGACGCCTCATAGGCGGAGTCAGCGTCGGCATAGCACTTCTGGAAATGTTGCAGGTCGTTGCGTGCCTTACTGGTGCGGTAGTCGGTGATGAAGTCTTGCAGGCGCGCACTCACCGAGTCGACAAGGATGGCTGCCACAAGCGGGTCTTGGTCGATGGCAGTGATGGTGATGACGCCCGTTTTCTTGTCTACGCCACAACCTATGGCGCCGTCTATACCTTGTAGCAGCATATAGTCGGACATGGAGAGGCGTATGGTCTTGTCTGATTGTCCAGCCGGAGCGACTGCCACGCCACTGTCTTTGGGCGGGAAAAGTTTCAAGCGCAAGGCGTCCCACCACGTGCTCTTGGTGTGGCGCGTGAGATAGGTCTTATAGTCGGTCTTGACCTGACCGTCTTTGGTTTGAACTTTGATTTGGCACAGTCCCAAAAGGAAGTCGGGAGACGACTTGACGTCGGGATAGAGTTCGGGATTGATGGCGTCTTCGCTAAGTTGGTTGCCCAGGTTCATACCCAGCATAGAAGAGATGCTACCGAGGCTACCCGAGAGCGACGGCCCGGAGTTTTCGGGTGCCAGTTTGATTTCGGCCTTATAGGTGCGGGGTATGCTGAAGCCAATGACAAGGCCAATAGCAATAAAGACTAACTGGCTAACGATGAAGAAGCGCTTGTGGTGTTTGACCACCGCCCAAGCGGCACTCAGACTGATGCGTGGTAAGGCTTGCATAGACAGGATTGATGAGAAGAGAGAGGCGGTAGAGCCTCACAAGAATCACGATTGATGTTTGGGTTGGCGCTGTGTGCGCAGGCCGAGGCGCGAAGTGGCCACCTCGGCAGCCTTGTAGACATAGCGCATGGAGAGTAGCAGCGATGACGACCAGACGCCGTTGGCCTTGAGCGCTCGGCGATGGTCTTTCATAATCTGGAGGTGGCTCTTGAGTCCGGCGTTTGAGATGCCGCCGGTGCGCATGGTGACAAAGTCGAGGGGGACGTAGCGTGTGCGAATGCGCTGCACATAGATGAGACGGAGCATCTGTTCGAAGTCGGCAGCCACCTTATAGGTCGTGTCGAAGAGGCCGAACTCTTTGAGCACAGCAGCCCGACAATAAAACGACGGATGAGCCGGCATAAAGCCCAACCGCATTCGTCCACGAGAAAAATGACGTGAAGAATAATAGCGCACACAGCGGTCGAGACGAGAGGGCTTGACGTAATGCACATCGCCATAGACGGCATCTACGCTGTCGTCGGCGATGGCCGCGGCCAGCGTCTCAAGCACATAGGGTGACGAAAAAAAGTCGTCGGAATTGAGCATACCGATAAAATCGCCGGTGGCTCTCTTGATGCCTTTGTTCATCGCATCATAAAGTCCCTTATCAGGCTCACTAACCAAGATGAGACGGTCGCCGAAACGGTCGCGATAACTCTCAACGAGGGCTTGTGTCCCGTCGGTTGAATTGCCGTCTATGACAATATACTCATAGTC
Source organism: Prevotellamassilia sp. (assembly GCA_018383375.1). Taxonomy (GTDB): domain Bacteria; phylum Bacteroidota; class Bacteroidia; order Bacteroidales; family Bacteroidaceae; genus Alloprevotella. The sequence continues at coordinate 8,660 of JAHAWW010000146.1, forward strand.
TTGGCAAGTCTGGCCGAGGACACTCTCTATGGTATCTTTGAGTGTTTTGACGCTATTGTAGGTTGCTGTTACAATGCTGATTTTCATAGGCATGAGGCAGGCATCAAGGTGGAGGTTGCCTGGAGAGACGCGTTCTTTGGACCGAAAGAGTGCTACACAACCGCTTCGCTTTCCACGCAAAGGGACTGTTGCTTGGGTCTCTCTGTGATATTAACGCAAAACCTTTGCTTTTATTGTTTATACCGCAGAGGCTGGTCTAAAAAACACACAAATTTAGCACTTTATTTCTTATTTGACCCATATACACGCGGTTTACGGCCTACGAACGGCTAAATACCACAACTAAACACCACAGCGCAAACTGGGGATACTGCATATAGGCGCATAAAAAATGAGGATTGTCTCTTGTCGAAACATCCTCAAATATTCTGTGGGTTTTGACATCGTTGACTCCCACGGCTGAGCGGTGGGGGCCTTCACGCCTCCTTTTGTCCCGGTCAGTCATGCAAGGCCTGCCGGTGTTGCTCTAAGAAGCGGTCTATGATGTCTATGCCTTTTTGTGTCGAAATGCCACGCACGACCACGAGTGTGCTGTTGATAAAAAGGTAATCTATGCGGTTGTTGGCGAAATGCTCTGACGTCATCACCCAAGTGATGAGATTGTCTATCATAACATAGACCAAGTCGAAATCCACCCCATCGCGGAACACGCCCTGTTTGACGCCGTCGGCCATAAAGGCAATGGCACTTTGGCGGTCTTGCTCAAACGTGGCGCGACGAAAGGCATAGACGGAGTCATATTTGCTGATACCTTCAAAATGAGAGGGCCGCAGCGCACCTACCGTACGCATACGATAGGCAAAAATCTCAAGCAGGGCTTCCAAGACGTTCTCGGCACCGGAGGCAATACGTTCCATCATGGCCAAGTCTTGCTGATGTTGCTTCTCATAGCAGGCCAAAAGTAGTGCCTCTTTATCCTTAAAAAGCTGATAGATGGTGCGCTTCGACATCTTGAGTTTATGGGCTACATAGTCCATAGTCACGGCCTTGACGCCTTTCTCCAAAAAGGCCTTCGAGGCTGCTACGATGACGCGCTCACGCATCTGCTCACGATTATCTCTCTGTTGTTCCATTATGATATTGATGGATATTCAATTGGTCAGACTGCGGCAAAAGGACATTGGACGAGCCGCAGCCAATCTTTTGCAAAGATTGTGCAAGGCGAGCGCAACAAGCTTGCTTGAAGTGCCGAGCCGCAGCCAATCTTATGCAAAGATTGTGCAAGGCGAGCGCAATAAGCTTGCTTGAAGTGCCGAGCCGCAGCCAATCTTATGCAAAGGTAAACAATAAAACTTTTACAACAGCAAAAGTTTCCATCCCAAATTGACCAATATTAAGGAAAAAAAGGAAAACAATGAGTTTTGAATACAATAAAATGGCTCAATAAGGCACACAGACGCCGTCTCTGCGCTGTTTAGCCTTGAGTTCCTCGCCAAGTTCAACCACTTCAAGATCTCTAAAATTCTTGCCGTCGACGACAAAACGCACAAGCGTACGGCTTTGGTGCCATCCTTGCAGGCCTGCAGCGCCAGGATTGATGTGCAGACAGCCTAATGTGCGGTCGTAGACCACCTTCAAGATATGTGAATGTCCGGAAATGAAGAGCTGTGGCGGATTGACATACAGTTTACCCGCAATGCTGCGGTCATAATGACCGGGATAGCCGCCTATATGTTTGATGAGCACATCGGCTTCTTCACATTTGAAACGCAATATCTGCGGATAAAGCCGTCGCAAATCGCCGCCGTCGCAGTTGCCACATACGGCCCGAAAAGGCTTCAAGTCGGCCAAACGCTCGGCCAACTCAAGCGTACCGATATCACCGGCGTGCCAGATTTCGTCACACGAGGCGAAATACTTCTCATACCGGTCGTCCCAATAGCCGTGTGTGTCAGAGAGCAATCCAATGCGTTTCATCTCAAAACTTTGATTATGACAGTAGGGCCAGACGGCGTTCCACGAAATCCTTGATGTATGCTGCCGTACCCTCTATACCAAGCACCGAAGAGTTGATGCAAAGGTGATAGGTCGAAGCAGCTCCCCATCGGCCGGCACTATAGAAGTTGTAGAATGCCGCACGCTTGTCATCGCCTTTGGCACAAAGACGGGCGGCAGTGCGCTCGTCTATCTGCCGGTCTTGACAAAGCCGCGCCACACGGTCTGGCATATCGGCCGACACGAATACATTGACACACCGCGGATAATCACGAAGGACGTAATCGGCACAGCGACCAATAAAGATGCAGGAATGGTCAGAGGCTGCCTTACGAATGGCCTCACTCTGCAGATGAAATAGGTTTTCCTCGCTCAAACCGCCACTGTAGATAGAC
>JAHAWW010000148.1 GCA_018383375.1 Prevotellamassilia sp.
GTTGCAGTAGTGGCCGAGGAAGATGAAGACAAAAGGTTTCGTTTCGAGCGAGCGCTCCATTTCGTCCACGCCCTCGATGATCATGCGGCGCATCATCTCTTGGCGCGACATGGAGAGCAGTTTGAGCGTCTCGACCACATAGTCGCAAAACCAGCGATAGAAGCGGCGGCGTATCTTGTGGCGTTCGCGCGGCGATAGCTCCGGGAAGGCGTTGTTGAGGTTCTCGGTCACCACCTTGCGCCGATAGCGGGCCACGTAATAGAGCTGCGGAAAGCACAGGTCTGCCAAGACATAGAGCACGCCCAGCGCCAGGCGGGAGATGAGACGGAGCAGCGGCAGGAGCATTTTCATAGGCGGCGGAATGCTGGAGAAGGGTTCTGGCTGAGACTTACCGGTTTATTGGATTTTGGCCGTCTGGGGGTTGCGCAGTCCGCGGGCACCCACGAGGAAGGCCTTGGCCGTGCCGAAGTTGAGGTTGAGGTCAAGGCGCACGGGGATGTGGTTTTTGTCGTCGGTCACGTAAAACCGCACCACCTCCTTCTCTTTGCCTTTCTCGTTTTCCACGAAGGCAAACACGAGGCAGCGGTAGGCGGTGTTGGACTTCTCCATTTTGAATTTTTTCTTGCCTTTATAGACGATATACTGCCAATCGCAGTTGTGGCCGTCGGCCATCATGAATTTGATGCGATGCCCCACCTTGTAGTCGCTGGCGTCGAACGAGCGTGCACGCAGGAGCATGCTGATCATGTCATAGATGCAGTATTTCGACGAAACTGTTTTGTAGATGGGCTTATCGTTGTTTTTCTGGTAGCGCATATCGACGTGGCACTGCCCATTGTCGTATTTATACCACACTTGGTCTTTGCGGTAGGTCTTGCCCTCTAACGCCGCTTTGATATAATAGCGCGGCACGAGGTCGAGGTCGCAATAAGATGTGAGGGTGTCGCGCATGACGAAGTATTTGTCGGCCTGCTTCGACCCACGGGTGATGAGGTAGGTCTTCAAGGCCGGCTTGCCCTGGTAAATGGTCTGCGTGGTGCTCATATAGGCCGTGCCGGCTTTAATCCACACAAATTTCCAGTTGAAATAGAGGTCGTACATCAGTGTCTCGCCGCTTTGGAAGGCGGTGTTGCGCGACGAGCATTGTGCCCAGGCGGCAGTGGCCGTGAGCACGATGGCTGCGATAAGGGTGATAAGTTTTTTCATGATGGTAGGCGTTTGGAAGCGTTGGCGCTGCGTCGCTATTTGTTGCGCAGGCGTTCGGCGTAGCGGTTTTTGACGGTTTTCTCCTTGTCGGGCATTTGTTTGGTGATGGCCTCAGGCTTCTGCTTGTAAAGAGGCCGTTCGTCGGGCCGCCAGGTCTGTTCGATGTCCCAGTTGGCTCTCACCTCCAATTCGTGGGGGAAATAAAAGACCTCTTCAGGCTCCAGTTGCTTGGCATAGTCGCCCGTGTCCCAGCGTCCGTTGCGGTTGTGGTCGTAGAAGAGCCGCATATAATATTTACCCGGCTTGATGTAGTAGAAATCGGCCCGTCCGTTAGTAGCGTTGACCTGCCGCTCCACTTTCGTGTCAGACGTGAGCAGTTGCACCGTCGCCGTCGAGTCGGCCCCGGGCAGGTGGACAAAGAGGCTGCCAAACTGGTCTTCTTTACCATAAGAGAGGTCGAAGGTCACTTTGTTGTTGACCAGTCCATAGAGGCCCGTGATGGCGGCCGAGTCGATGGTGACCTCATATTTCTGTCCGTAGCGCCATTCGCCCAATATCTGGAACCCCATCGTCGGGCTGCCTTTGGGCAGATGGTGGTTGACCACGAGCGCCATCGGGGCGTCTATCGTCAGTGAGTCTTGCCTGAGTCGCAGATGGATGGCTGCCGTGTCGAGCCGCATAATCGGTTCGTCGAAGGTCACCGAAGGGTTATAGAGCAGGGGCATGCCGCTGCCGCCGAGTGTGTTGACGCGCAAAAACTGTTGTGGCGGCGTCTCTTGCGAGTAGTCGCCGCGTTTGTGGCGTTTCTCCAGTTGTTTTTGCCATTTCTCGTCGGCTTCGGCCTTTTGCTTGAGCCGTCGTGCCATTGTGTGTCGTGGTACAATCTCGAGCGTGTCGCTTTGCCAGACGTTGCAGGCGAGCGAGTCGTCGTAGGCCTCATAGGTGTAGACCATCTTCAGACTGTCCACCTGCGGCAGGTCTACGGTGCGCAGCCAGTAAGTGATGGTGTCGTTGGTGGCATTGGCCTGTTCGAGCAACAGGTCGTCGGCGTTGAAGTTGAGTCCGGTGACTTTCGGGCGCTCGGCCGAGGCTGCTGTGAAATACATTCTGAACCATTCCGGTTCGTCGCGCTGCGATTTGAGGAAGCGTCGGTCGGTCCTCACGGGACTGAAGGCGCGCAAGACGAGGTCGTCGGGCTTGTAGTGGGTGAAGTGCACGATGCTGATGCTGTCGTAATGGATGCTGTCGTGCCAAGCCGTGTCTTGTCGCACGTCGGGGAAGCATGTGGGCGTGATGTCTTGACGCAGTGCCGCCATCATTTCGCCGCGCGACATTTTGAAGTCGCCGTCGATGTCTTTGAGTGCATAGATGCGATAGGTGCCGGGTGCGATGCCTTTGATGCAGAAATGTCCGCGGCTGTCGGTGCGGGCCACGCGCTCGAAGGGCAAGGCCGTGAAGGCCGAGTCGTTGAGGTCGCTGTGCAGGCCCACGAGCAGTCCCTTTTGAGGTTCGA
>JAHAWW010000151.1 GCA_018383375.1 Prevotellamassilia sp.
TCTCTATGCCTATAAGCTGACGGGCAACGAGAAGTATCTCAAGCGCCACCGCCAGATAAGCGAGTGGACCTATGCCCATTTCCCCGACCGCCAATACGGTGAGTGGTTCGGCTATCTGCATCGCGACGGCTCCGTGGCCCAGCCTGCCAAAGGCAACATCTTTAAGGGTCCGTTCCACATCCCTCGCATGATGATTAAGTGTATTGAACTCTGCAAAGACTAACCATCCAAGCCTTTCCAACCATGAATAACAAAAAAATCTATCCTTGGATAGTCGTGGCCCTGCTATGGGGCGTGGCTTTGCTCAACTATATGGACCGGCAGATGCTTAGCACGATGCGCGACGCGATGCAGGTGGACATTGCCGAATTGCAGGAAGGCAAATATTTCGGTTATCTGATGGCCATTTTCCTATGGATATACGGTCTGATGAGCCCGATATCGGGTTTCATCGCCGACCGTCTCAACCGCAAATGGCTCATCGTGGGCAGCCTCTTTGTCTGGTCGTCGGTGACGTACCTGATGGGCGTGGCCACAACCTTCACCCAGGTGTTTTGGTTGCGTGCGCTGATGGGTGTGAGTGAGGCACTCTATCTGCCTGCCGGTTTGGCACTCATCGCCGACTATCATGAGGGCCGCTCGCGTTCTTTGGCCGTCGGTCTGCATATGACCGGCCTCTACACGGGCCAGGCCATAGGCGGTTTTGGTGCCACGGTGGCCGCCGCCTCTTCTTGGCACACCACCTTCCATTGGTTTGGCATCATCGGTATCGCTTATGCGGTCGTGCTGATGTTGTTCCTCCGCGACATTCGCCGCAGTCCTGAGCCTCTCAAGTCTAATTCCAGTACTGCGCCCAAGCGTGGTAATGTGTTCAAGGCCTTGGTGACGAACGGCGCCTTTTGGGTCATCTTGCTCTATTTCGCCGCCTCGAGTCTACCGGGTTGGGCCACGAAAAACTGGCTCCCCACCCTCTTTGCCAGCAACCTCGACATGGGTATGGACAAAGCCGGTCCGTTGGCCACAATCACCATTGCCGTGTCGTCGTTCCTTGGGGTACTGATTGGTGGAACCCTCTCCGACCGTTGGGTGCGCCGTAATCTGCGTGGCCGCGTTTATACGAGTGCCATCGGTCTAGGACTCACCATTCCCTCTCTCTATTTGCTGGGCTTCGGCCATACGGTGGTGGCCTTAGCCGGTGCGGGAATGATTTTCGGCATAGGCTTCGGTAAGTTCGACACCAACAACATGCCCATTCTTTGCCAGTTCGTGTCGGCCCGCCACCGCGCCACAGCCTATGGT
>JAHAWW010000152.1 GCA_018383375.1 Prevotellamassilia sp.
GGTCGATGTTGTAGGCCGTGAGTTCTTTCACCTTTTCTGGGTCGGTGAAAGCCAGCTGTATCTTGTGCACGTTGTCCACAAGTTCACTCTGATATTTGGTGGCCACGGGAATGATGTGGTTCATACAAATATCACCGAGCACGCGTGCTTCAATCTGGATTTTCTTTTGGTAAGTTTCCCATTTGATTTCGTTGCGTGCTTCAAGCTCGTGGCGGTTCATCACGTTCATACTTTCAAACATCTTCACACTGCTTTCGTCGAGATAGCGGTCGAAGATGAGCGGGCACGATGTCTCACAGTCGAGGCCGCGGCGTGCTGCCTCTTCTTTCCACTCATCACTGTAGCCGTTGCCGTCAAAGTGGATGGGACGACAGGTCTTGATGTCCTCGCGCAACACATCAAGGATGGCAGAAATTTTGCTCTCTCCCTTGGCCATAAGTGCCTCTACGCGGCTGTGGAAGTCGGTGAGGGCTTCGGCCACGGCGGTGTTGAGGGCAATCATGGCGCTGGCACAGTTGGCAATTGAGCCGACGGCGCGGAACTCGAAGCGGTTGCCTGTGAATGCGAAAGGTGAGGTGCGGTTACGATCGGTATTGTCGATCATCAACTCGGGGATTTGCGGGATGTCGAGCGTCATGCCGTGTTTGCCTTCAAGCGTGAAGAGCTCGTCTTTAGTAGACTGCTCAACGCGGTCGAGCAACTCACTGAGCTGTTTGCCCAAGAAGCTCGAGATGATGGCAGGGGGAGCCTCGTTGGCACCAAGACGATGGGCGTTGGTAGCACTCATGATTGAGGCTTTGAGCAGACCGTTATGACGATAGACGCCCATGAGGGTTTCAACCACAAAGGTTATGAAACGCAGGTTGTCTTCGGGGTTCTTGCCGGGGGCATGGAGCAACGCGCCTGTGTTGGTGGTCAAACTCCAGTTGTTATGCTTACCGCTACCGTTGATGCCGGCAAAAGGTTTTTCGTGCAAGAGACAACGGAAACCGTGCTTGCGAGCCACATTGCGCATAAGCGACATGACAAGCATGTTGTGGTCGACGGCCAAGTTGCACTCTTCAAAAATCGGGGCCAACTCAAACTGGTTGGGCGCAACCTCATTGTGGCGTGTCTTGCAGGGAATGCCCAACTCGAGTGCTTGGATTTCGAGGTCGCGCATAAATTCGGCCACGCGTTCGGGAATGGCACCAAAGTAGTGGTCTTCCATCTGCTGGTTTTTGGCAGAGTCGTGGCCCATCAGCGTACGGCCCGTGAGCAACAGGTCGGGGCGAGCAGCATACAGACCCTCATCCACGAGGAAGTATTCCTGTTCCCAACCCAAGTTGGCCGTGACGTGCGTCACTTTCTCGTCAAAATATTGGGCCACGGCCGTAGCTGCCTTATCCACAGCAGCCAAGGCCTTTTTGAGCGGTGCCTTATAGTCGAGTGCCTCACCGGTGTAGGAGATGAAGACCGTCGGAATCATCAGTGTGTCGCCAACGATGAAAACCGGAGATGCAGGGTCCCAAGCTGAATAACCGCGTGCCTCAAATGTAGAACGAATACCGCCGTTGGGGAAAGAGGAAGCGTCAGGCTCTTGCTGCACCAACTCTTTGCCACTAAAGTTCTCGATGACACCGCCTTTGAAGTCGTGCTCGATAAAAGCATCGTGTTTTTCGGCAGTGCCTTCGGTGAGCGGCTGGAACCAGTGGGTGCAATGGGTTACGCCCATTTCCATAGCCCACTTCTTCATGCCATCAGCCACTTCGTCGGCTACTGAGAGCGGCAGGGGGGCACCCTCTTCAATCACTTCGCGGAGTTTGTTGTATGTCTTCAATGAGAGATATTTGAACATCTTCTCTTTGTTGAACACATACTTGGCGTAATACTCTGAAGGACGCTCTGCGGGCGTTTTCACTTCAACAGGGCGCTTCTTGAACGCCTCTTCTACAACTTTAAATCTGAGGTTACTCATAGTGTGATATTGTGATGTGATTTTTTATTATTTGAAGTTTTGTGTTGGTTGTGCCGGCTTATTTCAACCAGCTTTTGAGTCGACCCATAGCCTCTTCGCAGTTTTCGCGAGTGCCGAAAGCGGTGAGGCGGATATAGCCTTCGCCGGCCGGTCCAAAGCCAACGCCGGGCGTTGAGACGACGTTGATTTCGTGGAGCAGACTGTTGAAAAAGTCCCAACTGCCCACGCCTTCGGGCGTCTTGAGCCAGATGTAGGGGGCGTTGACGCCACCGTAGGTTTTCAAACCCACCTCGGCCAGGGCTTCACGCATAATAGCGGCATTGGTCATATAATAATCGATGGTCTCTTTCACTTGTTGCTTTCCTTCGGGGCTGTAGATGGCCTCGGCGGCACGCTGAACGATATAAGCGGTGCCGTTGAATTTGGTGCATTGTCGGCGGTTCCACAACTGGTTGAGGCTGACTTGTTCGCCCGATGCCGCCGTTACGGTGAGTTGCTCGGGCACGACAGTATAGCCGCAACGCAAACCGGTGAAGCCGGCTGTTTTGGAATAAGAGTGGAACTCTACGGCACATGACTTGGCTCCTTCAATCTCATAGATGGAGTGGGGCACATCGGCCTCGGTGATGTAAGCCTCATAGGCGGCATCATAGAGGATGATGGCTTTGTGATGGAGCGCGTAGCTCACCCATTTTTCCAGTTCTTGGCGTGAGAGGGTTGTGCCCGTAGGGTTGTTGGGATAGCAAAGGTAGATGAGGTCGACGGGAGCCGTGGGGAGCGACGGAATAAAGTCGTTTTCGGCCGTGCAAGGGCAATAGTTCACTCTCGACCAAGCTCCGCCGGCAAAGTCGCCGGCCCGGCCACCCATAACATTAGAGTCGATATAGACGGGATAAATCGGGTCGGTCACGCAAATGGTGTTGTCGGTGCCGAGAATATCGCCGAAGTTTCCGGTATCGCTTTTGGCGCCGTCGTTTACAAAGATTTCGTCGGGTGAAAGGCTGATGCCACGCGGTGCAAAGTCGTTTTCAACGATGGCACGGCGCAGAAATTCGTAGCCGTGCTCAGGGCCGTAGCCTCTGAAGGTTTCACCGTGGCCCATCTCGTCGACGGCGCGATGCAGGGCCTCAATCACGGCCGGCGCCAACGGACGGGTGACGTCGCCAATGCCCAGACGGATGATGTTGGCCTCGGGATGAGCCTCTTTATATG
>JAHAWW010000158.1 GCA_018383375.1 Prevotellamassilia sp.
CATATGAATAAGCCCGCAATGTGCCGACCTTGCAGGCCGGAGTTATGGTGTACATCGTATACCCAGGCCTAACAACCTGGCCTATTATGTTGCGCCCTTTCAGGGCTTTCATTGCCGCGCCCCAATCCCCCTAAAAACAATCTCATTGTCAATCACAATGTGACGGCCCTTTCAACCCGTTGCTTGGCCGCACAATAAATGCCCCCGACAATGCGCCTGACACGACAATTGCAAAAATTGCAATCATCGTGTCGGGCGCATTGTTTTTTGTTATATTGTCGGCCTACATCGGTTTAATCATACGCTCGATAAAGGCGATTTCTTCTTCACTTAAATGATATTTGGCATAGAGTTGGCGGTCTATCTCAGGCACTGATTGACTCCAATCGATGTCCGAATTAACCGTAAAATCTTGGAGAGGAACATAGCGCCATACTTCTCGGCTATTGTCTTGAGTTACCTTCAATATTCCTAACATTGCCCGAGCAAACTTTGTGCGTACGTACTTAAATGCAGCCTGAGCTTCTTCCTGATTATCAAAAGCACCAATCGTAATAAACGATTGAGTAACCCCGATAAGGGGTTCCCCGATAAGGGGTGTCGAAAGGACTTCACCAATAGCTCCAGTTCCATTGCTTTTGGGGACAATCACTTTCCATTTAGCAAAGTTCTCTGATTCTTCTATGTATGCTATATCTATATATCGCCACGTCCTGACATTTTTAATAAGACCAAGTATTTTTACATCGTGATAACATTCCTTATTCGTATGAAAAATACTTGTTAGACTAAAAATTGAAGTAGTTAAGCGACGTTCCCTACCATCACTTCCAATCTTATGTACAATTTCAGGATGCCTTTCAAAAAGAATATCCAGGTTAAACTTGTTCTGAGCAAATATGATTTCGGAAAGGCTAATATGGTTTGGATTATTCATAACAACCTTTTTCCATATACTATGTAATTCAGGAAATGAAATGAAAGTACCTATCTTTCCAAAGATCTTATTCTTATCATAATAGGTAACAGCAACACCACCCTTAATATCTACATTAGGGAATACATCTGTACTTTTTTGATAATACCTAACAACCTTGAAATGTTCATTACTGAGTATTTTGTCCATCCAAGCTTTAGGTGTTTTCCCTGCATTAAATAAAAAACGCGCTGGTGTTATGAATGTTACTCTATTGCACACATCCATTGCACAATCCAAGAACAAATGCTAAATTGGTTCATCACTTGTTTCTTCTTTTACCACTTGATACGGCGGGTTACCCACCACGGCATCGAATTTCATATTATCGTCGTTGTTTGCTTTCCAATAAGAATGGCCACGACACACCTTGGCGATAAAGTTGTCGGGCTTGTTTTTGATTTGATTGATAAGGTCTTCAAAATAGCGGGTGTTGACACGTGCCGGACGGAAGCCCACGAGGGTGCGGCGCGTAATGCTCTTGGCCATGGGCGTCTTGCAGATGACGAAGACGTTGTGGGCCACAGCCTCGTCCCAAAGGGCCTGTTCCTCTTCGATGCTCTCGGGCGAGAACATCGCGTTTTTCACCCTCGCACGATAAACACTATAGGCCACATAGAGCGGATAGAGACCCGACTTGGAGTTGATTTCGAGCACGTGGCTCTCGGGCGAAAACACCTGTGCGGTCACTTCGCCATGGTCCACGAGGCGGGGTTCGGCAAGGGGCTGCTCATAGTGCTCGTCGAAGAAGCAGTAGCCGCCCAACGTGTCGGCCAAGTGCATATTCACCACACGCCACGGCGTGAGCACGGTCTCTTTGTCGGGGTTGCGGAAGGTGGAGAATATGGCCGTGATGCGCTCAATGCGCTCCTCCACGCTCAGGCGGTCGGCTGCGCGGGCCATTGAGCGGATGCGCTTGGCGGCAGCGGCAAAGATGTCGGGGTCGTAATAGCGCTTGAACTTGTTGAAGTCGGCCTTGGTCACGCCGCGCGGCATAAACTCTTCCCACGACTGCGGGTCGATGAGCGAGGCGAAATTGTCGATGGTGATGGGTGTCTCTTCGTCTTTCACCTCGGCACCATAAATCATCAGCGGCATGCGAATGGAGATGCCACGGAGAATGCTGATGGCGTTCTCGCGGTTTTTCTTTTTGGCGTTGAGTGTCTCCAGCCTTTTCTTCTCGTCTTCGGTGAGTTCTTTTTTGCGTTTCTTTTTGTTCAGGGTTTCGGTCTCTTCATATTCCTCGTTGGTGAGCCCCTGGGTGTTGATGTCGATGTCTTTGGTCTTGGGCGAAGCTTTGGTGGCGCCGATGGTCTTTTTGAGTTCGGCAAAGTCGTTGAGTGCCACGTCGTCGAGTTTGAGCAGTTCGTCGCTATAGAGTCGGTTGTCTTCAAAGCCGTTTTTCACCACGCGCTCGATATAGGCCCTTTTGAGTTGGCGGAGCATCTCGTTTTCGTCGTATGGGGTCATACGGCTACCTTCAATGCCAATGACGGGGCAGAAGTTGAGGAACTCTCCCATGGCACGGCGGTCGTCGTCGGTGGTCTGTCCGGCCTTGACCGAGACCTTGGCTGTCTCTGCCAAGACGCGCAACGTGCGGTCGGGGGCAAAGTCGAAGACGTAACACTGCTCTTTGACGCGGCCGTTGATGGTGGCCGGCGTCTGCACGCGAAAGATGGTCTGCATATAGGTGGCAGCCCCTGTGGCGTAACCACCCGAGAGCATGAACACGGCCGTCCAGGACTTGATGCTCACGCCCGTGGTGAGGCGGCCACACGAGAGGGTGATGGTGCGCGTCTGGTCGGGGTCGGACCCGATGGCGCTCAAGACAGCCTCGCGGGCGTCGCGGCTCTCCTCTTCGGCAGTGCCGTCGCCGGCCACATTGACCACCTGAAAATGCTGAAACACGGGATGGTGGTCGAGCATGGTCTTGAGGGCTTTGGCAGCCGCCACGCCGGGCACCATCCAGAGCGTGTGGCGGAAGATGTCGCGATAGGTGTCGTTGGCATAGGGATAGCAGCTGTCGGGGTCGTCTTTGGTCAGGAGGTTGACAAAGGCCCGAACATCTTGCTCGTGTTTGAACCGCCCGTCGTGGCCCACGCGGAAAAACTCGGTGAAATTGAAAGCCACATCGTCGACATAGTCGTGAAGCAGGCGGCCGAGGTCATAGGTGTAGATGTTCATGCGTGGCAGGCCGGCGTAGGGGTTGGGGTCGCCGAAGTGGGTTTTGTCCCAATCGGCCTTGGCACGCTGCTCCATCACATAGTCCCAGGTGTAGATGTCGTCTTCTTTATAGTCGTCGAGCAGGTTGAAGGGCGTGCCCGAGAGGCGCAACACCTTGGTGGTGGGCTTGGTGAGTTCGGCCATGACAGCCCGGCCCAATTCGGTCTGCGTGCCCTCGTGGGCTTCGTCGACGATGATGAAGTCCCACGGCGTGGAAAACACGTCGTCGTTTTTGTCGAAATGTCCACCGACTTGTTCCGAGCCGCGCAGGTCTTGCATCGAGGCAAAATAGACGTAGTTCAGGCCGTCTTTTGCGGCGCGTTTTTCCAGGAGTTGGTGAGGCTCGCCATTGTTTTTTGACCCGTAAGCATAATTGGGGCTGTCGTAGAATATCTTGCCGAAGTCTTCAAACCAACCGGCGTCCACCACGGGTCTGTGGGTGAGGATGAGTGTGCGGCCAAACTGCAACTCTTTGACCACCTGCAGGGCCGAGAGGGTCTTGCCAAAACGCATTTTGGCGTTCCAGAGCATCTGCGCGCTGCCGCGGCCAAACTGCTTTTTGGTCTTGTCGATGGCTGCGCGCTGTTCGGGCCGGAAAACGATGGGGCTGCGGTCGGTGGAGATTTCGGCCGCCGTGAGCGAGGCCTTGCCGGCTTTGACGGCGGCAATGGCCCGTTTGACGGTCTCAAGGTCGGTGACAAACCACTCGTTGGGATGGCCGTCGACCATAAAGGTTTTGCGACTTATACCCGAGCGTTCCAAAACACGGTGCACCTCCTTGTCGTTGAACGAGCAGATGCGCTTGTCTTTCACAAAGAGGGTCAACTCGGTGTAGAGCAGTTCGTAGACAATGCCTGCCGTTTGCGTGTATTGGTTGATGCGTTCCCTGGCGGCTTGATTGAGCACCTTGCAACCAGGCACCAGTCCGAAGACATTGTCTGTATTGCAAGTCGCTTCGCCCACTTTGAGACATCCTTTGTGTGCCGCGTCGTTAATGCGGAACACATAAATGAGTTTGGGCTTTAAGGACGATTCAAACTGCATAGGCTGTCACTTGTTGATGAGGTCGATAAATCTGATTTTCTTGCCTTTCTTTCCGGTCTGCGGGTCGGTGGCTCCCCAGTCTTTGATGAGACAAAGATTGGACGTTTCGTCAAACAGAGAAGGCTCTCTTGGCTCTTCGCCGGGGATGCAGCCTTTGAGTCCGTCCATTTGCCAGACATTCCATGAGATGATGTAGGCGATATATTCGAGCGACTTTTGCAGCGGCATCTCTCCGAATTTGGCCCGATAGTATTCGATGAATGAGACCAGCATGGCTTCGCGTGCCAAGAGCAGGCTGTCGCCTTGCCACTCGTAGGCATAGGTGTGTTTGTAGGCAGCCTGAGCGGCTTTGAGCCATTCGCCCGAGGTGTGTACATTCTCGCTGACGACGCGTAGTTTGCGGTCGAGCAGTCCGATGCGGTCGGGCAGTGAGATGAAGTCGCCGGTGGTGGTGTCGTATCGGCTGACGATGTAGGGCGCCTCGCCGCAGGTGATTTCGAGACGTGTGCTGTTGACATAGTCGCGCCAGGTTTTGCCTTCGGGGAAGGCTATGGGCGCGGTGTTGGTCTGCCAAGTGTGGGTGCCGTCGTCGAGCGTGATTTCACGGTTGAACACGCCCCGGCGGCCAAACCAGGCCTCGTCGATGAGATTATTCTGGGCATTACAGACCCACGAAGGCGTGAAGACCTCGGCCATTTCGCGCGAGCGTGCCGTCTGTGTGTCTTTGTGTTTCTTAACTCTGGGCATCACCACATGGCCCCGCTCACCGGTGATGAGTGCGGGCATGATGGGATTGGCATAGGCATAGCCGGGGCCGAGCGCGGCATAGTCGTCGGTGGCCCAAAAGATGTTTTCCTGGTGCTCGGGGGTGCTGCGAGTGTGGTCTTTGAGGAGGATGTTGAGCAGCTGCGGCGAGAGGTCGCGCAAGGTGTCTTCAAGTATGTCGGCTTGGCTGAATTCTTGGCACATGGCGTGATGGGTGAGCGAGGAGGTTATTGTTTGTCCAACAGACCTCTGATTTGCTTGTCGAAGTCGGAGTCTATGCGTTGTGTTTTGTTGAAAATGTCGTATTCGCTTTCGGCCTTCTCTTTGGCTTGGGCGGCTGATATGCGGCCCATTGACGAAAACGGGTAGCCTTGAGGGACGACACGCGATAGCCGACGGCTATGATGGCATCTAATGAATAAAAGTCAATAAACTCCTTCACCTCGTCACGAATGCCTCGATTGACGACTGTTTCCATTTTGGAAATAGTCGTATCTGATTGAAGCTCTCCTTCACCAAAAATATTCTTCAAATGCTTACTGATGGCCGAGACGCCCACCCCAAACAGTTGGGCCATGGCCTTCTGGGTGCACCAAATGGTTTCGTCTTTGATGACAACCTGCACCCTACCCTCTTCATCGGGAAGGCTATATAAAAGGAACTGTATCTCGTTTTTCATAATTTCTCAAACGCCCTCATGGTTTAGGTTGGTCGGCCGGTGCAGCTACAAACGGCGGCACATCCGAAAAAAATGCTGTTATGCAAATCTACTATAATCCGCTTTGATGGTGAAATGAATGGAATATAATTTTTAACGCCGCCCGCCATGCGCTTATCAAAACCTCAAAAAAAACTGTGGCCCCCTACGCCCGACGAGGCTAAAACATTCACTACCGGAGACGTGGGCCATGCAGGGTTGACTCGCCACACGCCACACAACCGGGCCACACACACGCACTACCCTACACCATTCCCCCCTCGTTTCCCTATACCCCAAAATGTTGCCTTTTTCCCAATCACACAATCACAGCCTTGTATCACGCTGATTTTGAGCGAGATGCTGTGATTGAACGGTTTAATCACCTCGGTCACGGTCTTGCTTTCTTGCTAAGGTGTTCAAACTTGAAATTGAAATTGTTTTGGGACAATTTGGCTAGACCCTGAAAGGCCTGAAGGGCCGTAACATAATAGCCCAGGTCGTCAGGCCTGGGTATGGTGTAGTCCACACTATAATCCGGCCTGTAAGGTCGGCACATTAAGGGGATAGACTATTGAAATAACAAATTGATAATTATACGTTTGGCGTGCCGACCTTACAGGCCGGAAACTGGAAGGCCATTTAGCCAGGCCTTACGACCTGGCTATTATGTTGCGCCCTTTCAGGGCTTGCCTGGCTGCATGCAAATAGCACAACCAATCTCAATGTCAGTCACATTTTTGAACACCTTACTTGCTTGACTGCTCTATATTCACAATAAACAAAACCAAATTGGAAAGATGTGCCGACCTTGCAGGCCGGATAATAGTGGAAACACGACAATACCCAGGCCTGACGACCTGGGCTGATATGTTACGCCCCTTCAGGGCTTGCAAGGTCGCTTATAATTGAGATTGAGGTTGTTTT
>JAHAWW010000160.1 GCA_018383375.1 Prevotellamassilia sp.
TGGTAGGAGCGCATGGCGCGCATCCAATAGTTGCGGTTGGTGTAGGTCACTGTGGCCTTACCGCCTCGGGCAAAGTCACCGGCCTGCATACGGATGTTTTCTGCGCCGCCAATCGAACCGAAGGTGAAGGCGCCCGGGGCTGAATTGATCAGATCGTCGCCGTTGCGGGTGAAGTCGTTGATGGCACCAATGGAAGAGTAGTTGAACACGCCTCTCAGCTGGTCGTTAAAGGGCACGCCGTTGATGAAAGTCTGCTCATATTGGCTGTCATATCCACGGGTGCGGAAACGCATGTTGGAGAGTTGGTAGCCCATCTTATTTTGATAGACATCGTGCGAGGTGAGCACTTGAGTGTTGATGTCGTTCGAAGATGAGTTGCCACCATCTTCTCCGTCGGCGTCAAACTGCGAAGCGTCTATCACGCCGATGAGTGAGAGGGCGTCGTCTGCGATGGTATCGGTTTGTGCCGACATCATACAGGGGAAGAGCAACGCTCCGACGGGTATTAATGCTTTTTTTATCATATAAAGGAATGATGAAAGTGAAAAAGCGCCGGAGACGAAGGCTCTCAATAGTTGAGAGACGTCGTCTCCAGCGTATGGGGGAGGAGATTAGTCTTTAGTGCCCACGAGCTTGATGTTGTCAATGCGGAAGCCGGCTTTGTTGACTGCGGCTGACGAGACAAACGACATCACTGTGGCGCCGGGTGTGAGTCCGGTGATTTCTACGCTCTGATAGGTGTTGGTGACTGCGATGGCTTTGGCCGGTACGGCGATTGTGTCACCGCCCCATGTGAGTTTGATGTTGCTCTGGTCGCCTGCGGCATTAGCGGTGATGTCGTAGGTGAGTTTCAGGTTGGAATAGCCTGCTGTGGTGAAGCCTTCAATCTGCATTTCGCTGTCTTTGTTGGCTGCGAACCAAACGTGAGGATTGAGCGCTGAGGTTTGTCGCACGCTGGCGTTGCTGTAGCTCCAGCCGTTGGCTGTGACAAACGGGTCGCTGAAGGTGAGGCCTGACGAGCTGGTCCAAGTGTCGTAGGTGATGCTGGGCCAATAGTTGTCGCTGCCTTTTGATACGCTTTCGCCGAAGGTTTCTTCAAAGATGACGACTTCGGTGCCGGGTGTTACCTCGCCGCCACCTACCTCGCCGCCACCTTCGCCTCCGCCTTCTTCAGCATCGCCGAAATCAACGTCGATGGTGCCTCCGACCGTGGTGGTCCAGTCTGTGATGGTGGCAGTGCCGAACGACACGTAGATGTTGCCGCCCGTGTTGGTGACGTTCACGGGGAAGTCAATGCTCTTGCCCGATTCGAGTGCCGAGGCGGGCAGGGGCACGCTCACGGTCTTGGTGCCCACGGTGAGTTGCAGTTGGGCGTTGGTCAGTGAGGCAGGCACGAGAATGGCTTCAGCCTTTGTGCCGGCTGCATTCACTTGGAAGTTGACCGTGCCGGTGGTCTGGCCCACATTGAGCGTACCGGTGGCCAAGTCGAAGGTTGCGCTGGTGGGCACACCGGTGAGTGCGGCCTCGAGACCCACGGTGGTGGGGATGGTGGCGTCTGCGTTGATGGTCAGCAAGACGTTGGCCAACTGGTGGCTGAAGCCCAGGTTGACGGCGTTGGTAGAGGCCGAAATGCCTGTGGCATTGTTGGAATAGAGCAAGTCGATGGCGGCCAAGTCGCTTTGGTTGCTCACGTCTACGGGCACTGTCGTGCCGCTCACGTTGGCCGTGTAGGGGTAGTAGGCCACGAAGTCGGCTGTGCCTTCTTCAGGATAATAGATGGCTTCGGCAGCCGAGGCGGCTGAGATGTTGCCGCGGTCGTCGGTGACGTATTGGCGGTTTTGCACGGCGGCGTCGGCCAGGGCCGTACCGTTTGTTTTCATATAGATGCCAATCTGGTCGCCCGAGGCCCAGGTAGTGCCTGAGGCTTTGTGCTTAGAGATGTAAGAGGTGAACTTCACTGCGCCACCGTTAACATCCCATGTCGAGTCATCGTCGAGACTTGAGCAGGCGGCGAGCGTCATCACGCCAAGGCCTGCGAGAAAAAGATGTTTAAGTTCCATGATTGAAATATGAATATGTCCTTTTTTTGAAAAAATGCGTGTGGTTTGCCTTGTCATTGCCATTTGCTGGCGTCATAGCTCGTCTTGTAAGTGTCGCTGATGGTGGGGAAGAAGGTGAAGCCCGTCTGGCTTTCGAGTTCTTTCACCGTGAGTGCGGCGTCCATATAAGAGGAGCCTTTGTATGAGGCGTTGTTGAATTTGAAGGCGATGGTATAGGCTGTGCCTGTCTGTCGGTCTATGCGGGCCAGTGCCTTGAAGTAATATGCCGGTACGGCCACGTTGGTACCGTCGTTGTCGGTGGTATAGCGCACGCTTGTCGAGCCCACGGCCGACGGCATGGCACCGGTCACCACGTAGAGCGTGTCGATGTTTGACGACCAGTTACGCAGTTTGCCTTCGAGTGTGGCCCAGATGTTTTGGTTGAGCGAGCCCACCTGCGGAGTCATATTGGTGAAATAAAAGGTCTGCCGGTTGGCTTCGAGGTTGACCAGACGGTCGGCACTCGGTATTTGGTGTCCGCGGTCGTAGCCGTTGATGCCTTTCGTCATGTTGGCTTGAAGCGAAGCGTCTATGGCGGGGTCGAAGGCCCATTCGTCGGTGCGGCTCACGTTGCTTTGGGTGTAGTAGTTGCAGAGCGGGTAGGCCACCCAGTAGGCTATTTTCAAGTCGGTGTCGTAAAGCATGGAGTAGTTGCGCACCTGCTTCGAACCATCGGTGAAATAGTGGGTGATGTATTTGAGGTTTTGGGCTGCAAGTTCGTTGGCCGTGATGACGGGTGTCTCGGTCCATTTGGCATATTTCACCTCTTCGGTTTGTGTGCCGCCCGATTGAGTCAGTCGCACGGTGTAGGCTTTGACTTGTCCTTTTTCATAGGTCACGTTGTCGGCAATCGTCACCTGTTTGGTTTTGCCTTCGGCTGTCGTGAAGGTCACTTTGAGCGGCTGTGTGGCAGACTGTCCGGCGTTGGGGATGACAAAGGCCGTGGCCGTGGCGTTTTGCCCCGACACGCTCACAGTCATGGTCACACCGGCGTTGCCGCCGAGGTCAGAAAAGGTGGCGTCGGCGAGATGGAAGTTGGCCGTGGTGGGCGTTTCGTCGAGACTGACAGAGAGGCCCTCGAGACTGCTGCCGGCGGTGTTGACAATGTTGAGTTGCACTTTGGCCAATTGGTGGGTGAAGTTCAGTCCTACGGGTGCATTTTGTCGGCTCAAGCCTTTGGCGTTGTCGGCATACATCAAGTCGATGGCCTCGGGGTTGCTTTGGTCGTGAAGGTCAACGGCATAGATGCCATTGGCCACGTTGGCCGAGTAGGGGTAGTAGGCCACGAAGTCGACTGCCGAGCCGTCTTTGGGATAGGCCAGTGCCGTGGTTTGTCCGGCAAAATAGCCGTTGCCTTCGATAGTCACGTAGCAGGTGCCTTGAGGCGTGGTCTGTTCTGACTGGTCGAGCGTTTGTCCTGTCGGCATCATGTACACGCCGATTTGGTCGCCGGCTGTCCAAGCTGTGGCCGTGGCACGCTGCGTCGTGGCCGTGAAGGTCACTGTCTCGGGCGCGTCGTTTACGGCATAGTCGCCGTCGGCACTGCAAGCGGTGAGCGACAATGTCAGAGCGCTCACCATGAGAAAGTTTTTAATAGAATAAGTCATATATAATAATAAGGTGGTCGTGGGGACAGGATGTGGGCCAATGGAATGAACGAAATGACAGGCAGGTTGAAACCCACAAGTTCCCCTCGTTTTTTACTGGGAGCAAATATAGGTCATAAAAATTAAAAACTTGTTGCAAAATGCTCACAAAATAGTTTTTGGCGCAAAAAAACGCCTTTCGGGCGCACACGACCGCGGCCTGGCAAGGCATGAAATGATAAAAATGCGTAATTTTGCGGCGAAATAATTTATAGATTACACCCTTACGACTATGTCTCAGAAACCATCCATTCCAAAAGGCACGCGCGATTTCGGTCCACTTGAGATGGCCCGCCGCAACTATATATTCGATACCATTCGCCAGGTTTATGCCCGCTACGGCTTCCGTCAGATAGAGACGCCGGCTATGGAAAATCTCTCCACCCTTATGGGTAAATATGGCGAGGAGGGCGACAAGTTGCTCTTCAAAATACTCAATTCGGGCGATTTCCGCTCGTCGGTCACGGCCGAAGACTATGCCGCCGACTCAGCTGCCCGTTTGGCCGCCCGTTTTTGCGACCGCGGCTTGCGCTATGACCTCACCGTACCCTTTGCCCGCTATGTGGTGCAGCATCGCGAAGAGCTGCAAATGCCTTTCAAGCGCTATCAGATACAGCCCGTTTGGCGTGCCGACCGGCCGCAAAAGGGCCGTTATCGCGAGTTTTATCAGTGTGATGCCGACACCGTAGGTTCCGACTCGCTGCTCTGCGAAGTGGAACTGATGCAGATGGTCGACGAAGTGTTCCGCCGTCTGGGCATTCGTGTGTGCATCAAAATCAACAACCGCAAAATTCTCACCGGCATTGCCCAAACGCTCGGGGCCGCCGACAAGATTGTAGACATCACCGTGGCCATCGACAAGCTCGACAAAATTGGGCTTGAGGGCGTCAATGCCGAGTTGCGCAGTGCCGGTCTGGCCGACGAGGCCATCAGTCGCCTGCAGCCCATCATTGCCCTTTCGGGCTCTAATGCCGACAAGCTCGAGACCATGCGCACGGTGTTGGCAGAGAGTGAAGAGGGCTTGAAGGGAATCGACGAAGTGGCCTTTGTGCTCGACAGTCTCCGCGGTGCCGACCTGACCAATGCCATTGAGTTTGACCTCACCCTGGCCCGTGGTCTCAACTACTACACCGGCTGCATTTTTGAGGTGAAAGCCCTCGACGTGGAGATAGGTAGCATCACCGGTGGCGGCCGCTACGACAATCTCACCGGCATTTTCGGCCTTCCGGGCTTGAGCGGTGTGGGCATTTCGTTTGGTGCCGACCGCATCTACGACGTGCTCGACCGTCTTTCGCTCTATCCCGACAATGCCCGCAGTGGTGCCGACCTGCTTTTCATCAACTTCGGAGCCGCCGAAGCCGCCCATTGCCTCGGTTTGGCCCGTCAGGCTCGTGCCGCCGGCATTGCCACCGAAGTCTATCCCGACAGTGCGAAAATGAAAAAGCAAATGGCCTATGCCAATGCCCTTGGCATTCCCTTTGTGGCTATGGTGGGCGAGACCGAGATGGCCGAAGGCCGTGTGTCGCTCAAAGATATGGCCACCGGCGAGCAGGCCTCGCTGACCATCGACGAGGTCATCGCCAAGATAAAAGGCTGAGCGCGTCGAAAACAATAAGACTAAAGGCCGCTTTGCCGTTTTGTCTTTTTCTTTTTGGTGACAAAAAACGATATTTGAGGTAAGAAAAAAGAAGGGAGACCCGGAGAGGTCTCCCTTCTTGCTTTTCAGGCCCTTATCGGCATAAACGCACGAAAAACTGTCCTTATGCGAGCTTTTTCTGTCCTTATTCCCGTTGAGATTTGCCCTAAGTTTGAGCTTTATTTGGCCGCTTTTAGGTTGGTCGGCAAGCCTCTTGCCGGGCAAGATGAGTTATTGTGTTAATTTTTGCTGCGTAGGCGTCACACATCTCCCCGGCTTTTGTACACGAAGGCCGAGGCCGCATTGACGTCATTTTGTCCGGTAATTTTGCGCTATAAATAAATATTTAATATTTTTGCGCTGAACCACTTATGATAACCAATCTAATCACTATGAACAAACACATCCGAATGTTTGCCAAAGGGGTGTGCATCCTTTTGGCAAGTTTGACGTCTACTGCCACGATGGCAGCCGGCACCCCGTCGGCTTCAGGTGGCGGCAAGACCCTGGCCGCGGCCGAAGAGAGCACGACGGCAACAGGCATGCCCGAAAACGGCAAGACCTATTACCTTTATTGCGACAACGCCACGCAGCAGTTTTTCTACAACAACGGCGGTACGCTGGCCGTGAGCAATGGCGTGACCAAAGATCCCTCGCTCTATACCTTCACCTGTACGGTGACGGCCGAGGGCAAGTATCAGTTCCTCAACGTCAGCAGCAACAAGTATTTCGGCTTCAAGGGGTTCAGCGCTACCGCCTACAACTACACCCTCTCAGACGGCGTGCCCTCGGGCGAGGCCGTACATCTCTATGCCGATGCCGACGGCAAATATCTCGTGATGAAGGAAGACGGCGGCTTTGACCAGTCAACGATGGCCAACTATACCAAGACCGACAACAACATCTTCTCGGCCAACTACATCTTTGTGGAAGCCTCGACCTGCAAATTCCTCTCGTTTGCAGGCAATTCGGCCTCAGGCGCTACCATCACATGGAACGGCGAGACCAAATCGCTGCCCTGCAGCTATCTTGTCATGCCCGGAACGACCGTGACCGACCCTCAGGTCACCTTGAACTATGACCCGGCCACTTTGACCTCGGCCACGCTGAAATATGAAGGAGTCTTCACCAGCGCAGGGGCTGAGACAACTTTGCCCGCAACGCTCGACGGCACGGCCAATGCTTCATACGAAATCCGTTTTATGCCCGATGTCTTCTCGTCTGCATACGGCGAGAAATGGGTGCGTGTGATCAATGCCCGCAAGCCGGCCTACGGCTTCACCCTGCCCGGCAAC
>JAHAWW010000164.1 GCA_018383375.1 Prevotellamassilia sp.
TATTTGCAGAGCCACGGCATCAAACCCTCAGTGCAGCGACTGGCTGTGATGGGCTATCTGATGGCACACCACACACACCCCAGCGTGGAAGAAATCCACTCGGCGCTGGTGGCCACACTGCCCACGCTGTCCAAGGCTACCGTTTATAATACGCTGAGTCTCCTTGTCGCAAAGGGTGCCGTCAGCAAACTGACCATTGACGAGCGCGGTGCTTGTTATGACGCCGTGCTTGGGCCGCACGCCCATTTCCTCTGTCGCTATTGTCAGCGCATCTATGACGTGCCACTCGCCCACAATCCCCGCCAAGATGTCGAACTGCAGAGCGGCTTCCTTCTCGATAGCACCGAACTCTATCTCCGCGGCGTCTGTCCGCAATGCAAGAACAAAGCAAAAGTCGTGAGCCTTTCATGACTTCATATAATAAAAAAACGACATTACATCACTATTAAAATTCAAACGCTATGAAAAAGAAATTTATCTGTACCGTTTGCGGTTACATTCACGAAGGTGACGCAGCTCCCGAAAAGTGCCCCATGTGCGGTGTGCCCGCTTCCAAGTTCAAAGAACTCTCTGAGGAAGGCAGCCTCTCCTTTGTGGCCGAACACGAAATCGGCGTAGCCAAAGGTTGCGACGAGGAGATGATTAAAGACCTCAATAATCACTTCATGGGCGAATGCACCGAGGTGGGCATGTATCTGGCCATGAGCCGTCAGGCCGACCGCGAGGGCTATCCCGAAATAGCTGAGGCTTTCAAACGCTATGCTTGGGAAGAAGCCGAACACGCTTCTAAGTTTGCCGAACTCCTTGGCGACGTGGTTTGGGATACCAAAACCAACCTCGAAAAGCGCATGAACGCCGAAGCAGGTGCTTGCGAAGACAAGACCCGCATTGCCAAGCGTGCCAAAGAGCTCAACCTCGATGCTATCCACGACACCGTACACGAAATGGCACGCGACGAAGCTCGTCACGGCCGTGGCTTCGAAGGCCTCTATAAGCGCTACTTCGGCAACAAGAAGTAATACACTCCGTCAGAGTTACCGACGATAAGATTAAAACAATACAAGACCGCCGTCCGCTCACTCTGCATTGTCAGAGCAGCGGGCGGCTTCTTTTTGGTCAATCTCACGAAACCAGATGAATATAAAGGAAAAGATTGCAGACGTTAAGCGTCATTGGCGCCTTAAGGAAGGTTCGCTGCAAAGCGGCTTGAACATCTTTAAATATATCGGTCCGGGTTTGCTCGTTACCGTCGGCTTCATCGATCCAGGTAACTGGGCGTCAAACTTTGCGGCCGGTTCGGAGTTTGGTTATGCCCTATTGTGGGTCGTTACGCTTTCCACGGCCATGCTTATAGTCTTGCAGCACAACGTGGCTCACTTGGGCATCGTCACTGGTCTTTGTCTCTCAGAGGCGGCCACGCGCTACCTGCCGCGCGGTGCGAGCCGTTTTGTATTAGGCACAGCCATGCTCGCCTCCATATCCACATCGCTGGCCGAGATACTTGGCGCAGCCATTGCCTTACAGATGCTTTTTGGTCTGCCGCTCATCGTGGGTGCCGCGTTGGCCACAGCCATTTGCACGGCCCTGCTACTCACCAACTCTTATACGCGGGTGGAGAAGGGCATTATTGCCTTTGTATCGCTGATAGGTTGTTCGTTCCTCTACGAACTCACCTTGACCGATACCGACTGGGGACAGGCCGCCGCGGCTGCTTTCACGCCGTCGTTGCCCGAGGGCAGCATTTTGGTGGTGATGAGTGTGTTGGGTGCAGTGATTATGCCACACAATCTTTTTCTACATTCAGAAGTCATTCAAAGCCGTGAAATAAGTAAGACCGGTAAGGCCGGCATTGAGCGGGCTTTGAAATATGAGTTTTATGATACGCTTTTGGCCATGACCGTTGGTTGGGCCATCAACTCGGCTATGATTATCCTTGCGGCCTCTACGTTTCACAATCAGGGGCGTTTGGTCGACTCGCTCCCAGATGCCGGCGAACTGCTCACGCCGATGTTGGGCAGTGGGGCGGGCATAGTCTTCGCCATTGCACTTTTATTGGCCGGCATTTCCAGCACGGTCACATCCGGAATGGCAGCGGGAAGCATTTTCTCCGGCCTTTACGACGAACCTTATGACGTGAAAGACGTTCATTCCCGGGCTGGCATACTCATTTCGTTCATTGGCGCTTTTGTGGTGTTGTGTTTTGTGGGAGATGCTTTCAAGGGCTTGGTTGTATCCCAAGCCATTCTCAGTTTGCAGTTGCCCTTCACAGTTTTCCTTCAGGTAAGCCTCACGTCTTCTCGCAAGGTGATGGGCGAATATGTCAACCACCGCTACACCACTTGGTTGCTATATGCTATGGCTGTCTTTGTCACGTCGCTCAATCTCTATCTGCTTTGGGAATTAGTCTTTGGGTGAAGTATTCTCCCCACCGCTTAGCTTTTCCCACAGGCCATCTTTGGGGTAGGGTGCGATGATGTCTATGGGTTTGTGGCTTACGGGGTGTTCGAAGGCAATACGTCGGGCGTGCAGGCTGATGCTGCCGTCGGGATTGCTGCGTCGGGCACCATATTTCAAGTCGCCTTTCACCACCATGCCGGCGGCGGCCAGTTGGCAACGGATTTGGTGATGTCGTCCCGTGTGTAGCCTCACCTCAACGAGGGCATAACGTTCGCCTTTGGCCAGCAGTCGCCAGTCGAGTCGAGCCAGTTTGCTTCCTTTCACCTCTTTGTTGTGGGCATAGCTTTTATTTTGTTTTTCGTTGCGGGTGAGCCAATTTTCGAGGCTGTGCCATGTTTCGGCGTCGGCCGGCCAGTGTGCCGGCGGGGTCACTATGGCGTGGTAAGTTTTTTGCACGCCACCGGTGCGGAACAGTTCGCTCATGCGGGCCAGTCCTTTGCCTGTTCGGGCAAAGGTCACTACGCCTGTCACCGGTCGGTCCAGTCGGTGGACGACTCCGAGAAAGACGTCGCCGGGTTTGGCATATTTCTCTTTGATGTAGGCTTTGACGGTCTCGCCCATAGGCTTGTCGCCGGTTTTGTCGCCTTGTACGATTTCGCCCGAGGCCTTGTTGACAATGATGATATGATTATCTTCGTAGAGCACTTCCATGATTGAGTGAGAGCTAAGCGGTTTATTTTTTTCTGAGGTCAATGAATTTCACCGGTTTGCGTGCTGTGCCGGGAAAGTTAGCTTGTCTCACCTCCTCGGCCGAGGCCAGTTCGATTTGGGGTGCCACTCTGATGCGTGCGCGAAAACGGTCTTTGAGGTCTTTGACCACGTCAAAATCGGGGTTGCCTTTGCATGCCACTTTGACGCTTACTTCATCGGTGCCGGCATCGCCGGTCGAGGCGGTGACCACATAGGCTGCCACATAGGGTGTGCCTTCGAGCACATCGTTGATGGCCGGCGGATAGAGCGTGGTGCCTTTGAGTTTAATCATATTGTGTTTGCGTCCGATGATGGGTGTGAGCCGATAAGCGTGGCGGCCGCAGGGGCATGGTTCGGTGATTTTGGCGGCCACGTCTCCCGTGCGGAAACGCAATAGGGGCATAGCCTCGACGCCCAGTGTGGTCACTACGATTTCGCCCGTCTCACCGTCGGGTACGGGCAGACCGTCTTCGCCGATGATTTCTACGATGATGAGTTCCGGATGTACGTGGCCGCCCAGTCCGTGAGGACATTCAGAGAAGGTGGCTCCCATTTCGGTCGACGAGTAAGTGGCAAAGAGTTCTACGTCCCAGCGTTCACGGATGCGTCGTCCCAGCAGATTGAGTGAGAAGTCTTGTTCGCGCAAGCCTTCGCCTATGCCGATGATGCGTTTCACGCTGCTGGCACGGTAGTCAATGCCGTGAGCTTCGGCGTAGTCCAGGAGATGGAGTATGAAAGAAGGCACACACATCAGTGTGTCTGGTTTGAGGCGGCGTATGGTGTCCCATTGCAGTTCCGGTATGCCGTTCCCAACGCGTATGATGCTGGCGCCGAGTTCGCGTATGCCAAGGAAATACGCCAGTCCTGCCATGAAGCGTTTGTCCATCGTTGTCATCAACTGCATGATATTGCCGGGTCGGAGTCCGGCGCAGGCAAACGATTTTTTCTCGTTATAGGCCAGTCGTTGCAAGTCTTTTTCTGTGCATCCGAAGGTGACGGGATCGCCCAGTGTGCCCGAGGTGGTGATGTAGTCGATTATTTTGTCTTTGGGGCAGCAGCGGAAGTCTTCGTTGAAGAGTTGCAGGTCTTTTTTTTCGGTGAAGGGTATGAGTTCTAGGTCTTCGAGATGGCAAATGCGGTGAGGGTCTATGTCGTAGGCCTTAAAGAGTCGTTTGTAGTAGGGTGAGTTTTGGGCCAGATAGGCTATGTTTTGGCGTAGCAATTCTTCTTGAAAGGCTTTAATCTCTTCGGCCGGACGGTATTCGATGTCTTGCATGTTGATTGGGTTCTGGTTTGGGTTTTGTGGGCAACAAGTTCAGTCGTCTGTGGCCTCACGTATTTTTCTGACGATGTGATTGCGGCCGGTGAGGGCTTCGGCTGTGACGATGGCAGTGAGGGGCACGCCACAGATGCCGTGCAGGTTGATATTCTGTCCGGTGAGTAGCAGGTTGTCGACTTTGGTGCGTACGGGCAGATATGAGAGGGCGGGCTGGTGGCAGTCTTTTGCATAGCCGAAGAGTGCGCCTCGTGGCGTGTGATAGTAGTCGCGAATGGTGAGTGGCGAGGAGGCGCCGATTTGGGCTATTTGGTCTTTGATGTTGGGATAGAGTCGTGTGAGTTGTTCCACCACGGCCTCGATGCGTTGTGTTTTCCAGCGTTCATAGTCTTCGCCGCGATGATGCGTCAGTGTGTGGCTCCATTTTTCGGTTTCCTTGAAGTCCATCACGCAGTTCACCACCATTTTTTCGGCCCATTGTCCCTGTCCCTTCACCGGTGGGGTGAAATACATAAATCCTTGTGGCCAAAGTGATTGAGGCGTGGTGGCATGTTGCCACATCAAGCCATAGTCGGCCTGCCAGTAGCAGGTGTGGTCGATATAGGGGAAGGTTTTTGGCTTAAATGTGATGTAGATGGTAAAAGCCGAGTTGGTCAGTGCGATTTGCTCCAGTCGTTTGCGGTAGGCCGGTGGCCAAGTGCCGGGTGGCAGCATACGGCAGAGTGTGAGCGGATGAATGGCGCCGATATAGGTGTTGGCCGTGAGTCGTTTGCCTCGGCTGGTGCATACGGCCGTGAGGTGTCGGTCTTCGGCCTCGATTTGGGTCACCTCTTCGCCACTCAATATTTGTCCGCCGTTTTGTTTGACGACGTCGGCCAACAGATGGGCCAGGTGGGCACTATCATCGACGAAGCGGAAAGGACGGTTGATATAGAGCACGTTGATGAGAGCATGCACATAGGCAGGTGTGTGACCGGCCACACCGCCATACATGGGGTTCATAAACGCCAGCAAGTCGCGTAAGCGCTCGTCGGCGATATAGGCGGCGATGAGTTCGTCGGCCGCCATGAGAAACTCGGGCGAGTGTGTGAGGATATAGTCTTCGGTGTCGCGCAGGTGGAAGATGGGCACCTCGTCGGTCAGTCTGTAGAGCGTGTCGACGTAGCGTTTCAGGTTGTCTGCCTCATGTGGGAAATAGCCGGCGAGAGATTTGACAAAGTTTTCGCGGCCGTATTCTATGTGGTAGGTCACTCCATCGCTGGCGTTGGTGATTTGTGTGAGGCAGTCGTCGGGCTTGATGTGCAGTTGGTCTCTGATGCCCAGGTAGCGGCAGATGCGGTCGAGGTTGTCGCCGTGGTTAAAGCCGCCGAGGGTGTGCATTCCGGTGTCGAAGGTCGAGCCGAAGCGGTGGAACGATTGCAGTCCGCCGCCTATGGCTGCGTTTTTCTCCACGATGGTCACGCTTCGTCCCTCTCGTGCCAGCAGCGCACCGGTGAAGAGTCCACCGAGTCCGCCGCCTATGATGATAACGTCGTTTTGCATTTGTGAAGAGTACTTGTGTAGTGCCGTAGCCTATCTTTTGGCAAAGTTAGTGCAAGTGAGAGCAGAGACAAAATGAAAGACGTTAGTTTTTCATTTTGGCTATGCCGAGCGCCGCCGAACTTATGTAAAGTTAGTGCAAGTGAGAGCAGAGACAAAATAAAAGACGTGAGTTTTTCGTTTTGGCTATGCCGAGCGCCGCCGAACTTATGTAAAGTTAGTGCAAGGCCGAGCGCAGCGTCCAATCACTCCGGTTTTATTCCCCTTCAGTTCAAAAAAACGGGTCTTTTGTGACAAGAGCCCCGAATCATTTAAGACTCTTTGGCCAAGCCTTCGTTTTTTGTTAAGACCTTATAAAAATGGTGAGGATTTAGCTTATGTATTCGTAAGCGGTTTATAATCAATGTGATAAATGCGTCAAAGCACTCTTCTCTATAGCA
>JAHAWW010000166.1 GCA_018383375.1 Prevotellamassilia sp.
GGCGGTGTGTCATAATAGCCAATCTGCTGCGTTGCTTTC
The DNA here is from genome assembly GCA_018383375.1 of Prevotellamassilia sp. Classification (GTDB taxonomy): domain Bacteria; phylum Bacteroidota; class Bacteroidia; order Bacteroidales; family Bacteroidaceae; genus Alloprevotella. Next base: position 40 of record JAHAWW010000166.1, read on the forward strand.
GGATTTGGGCTTGGTCATGTACTTCAGTACACTCCCTGCGCCCTCATCCTTTGGCGCCTTGCATCTTAGCCATTCTGACGCACCTTCAAGGCTGTATCCAAAATGTGTATTTTGACACACCCTCTTGTCTCTTAGTCTTTTAGTTTCTCTTCAAAAAAAGCCTGCCGGCTCTTGGCATAGTCTATCAAGTCATTAAACACGCGGCTTTGGCAGAGCAAATCGCTGTTGCCCACCATAAAGAGAGCCTCGCGGGCTCGCGTCATGGCCACATTGAGTTTGCGGTCTATCCATTGGCCGTCTTCGACAAACGTGTGGCTCTCAAGAAATTCCAACTGGTAGCTGCGTTTCACGGTGAAGCCATAAATAATATAGTCGCGCTGACTTCCTTGAAAACGCTCCACGGTGTCGATGCCGATGTCGTTCAGTTCGGCAATGCCATAGGCGGCGATGGCGGTGCGAATGGCGGCGATTTGTGCGCGATAGGGCACAATGACACCCAGCGTGGCCGTCGCGGCGAAATGGTCTTTTGTTTTGTCGTAAATGGCTCGACACAATTCTGCAATCACTTCGGCCTCAGCTTGATTGACCTTCTCCGGCCCATGCAAATCCGGCGGAGTCACGTGGATGAAGGCCAACCGCCTTTGTCCCGGCAGTTGAGCGATGGATGTGATGGTAGTGGGGCGTTCAGTCAACGGGGCCAATTGATGCTTAAGAGGCACCTCGGTGAGTTGAGATGCATAAAATCGACTGGAGGGCCAGGCGGCTATGTCGTGATGCATACGGCCTTGGTGGCGCAGCATACAGACCACGTCCGGCCGGTCGGCATAGCGCCGCAATAAGCGCTCAAAGAGCGACAGGCGGCAGTCGGTCAGGCCGATGGCTTGCAGGCAAGGCTCTGTCACGGCAGATGCTTCGATACCCTGCTGCACCACGGCCGGCAATTGCTTGTGGTCACCAATCATAACCACCTTGCCGATGGCCGGTAGGTCGCCGTGAGTGGCCGAGAGCAGGCCCAGCAGGTGGGGCTCCAATATTTGAGAAGCCTCGTCGATGATGGCCAGGTCGAAGTGTTTGAGTTTGAATATCGTTGAGGCGGCGTTGAAGGCCGTCACCGTGCCCACCACGATGCGTGTATCGCCGACAATAGCCTTAAAGTCGTTCAGAGAGTCGGCCTTGTCCAGCAAATTCTCGAGCAGATAATGGCGATAGGCTTCGGCACACCCCACACGACTGCCCACTCGCACAAACTTCCGGCCGCGCTCCACCAGTTTGCTGCATATTTCGTCGACCGCACGGTTTGTATAAGCCGTGACAAGAACAGATACTGCGGGATCGGTCAAAGCCTCTTCGAGCGTGTCGGCCATACCATAAGACGTTTTGCCCGTCCCCGGCGGACCAATGATGAGGAAAAGCTCTCTGGCCTGTTTGACACGCCGCATCAAATCGTTGAAAGCGCCATAATCGCCCACGAGCTGCTTTGTGAAATCGGTGGTCGGTACAGTTCGCCCCATGAGCAAGTTGCGCCATAGGGGAGGAGAGGAGAGAAAGTGCACCACGCTACGATAGAGTGATGAGTATGAGGCGTCGATGAAATCATGCTCTATGGCCCATAAGTCGGTCTTGTGTCGGCGGAAGGCTTCTCCATCGGTTTGGGCAGCACGTAAGGACACACATACACGGTCTGTGTGGAGCGCTTCGATAGTTCCCCTGAAGACGATGGGGCGGCGCACGTCAGGTTCGGTGTCTTTGGCATAGGGATAGACCACCACGATGTCGCCTCGCCGGAAATCGGCTTCAGCGGCAGTGAGAGAATTGGTGAAGGTCAGTTCGAGCCGCTCGATGGCGGTCGGTGTATTTTCATCGCTTTCTTCAACGCCACATAGTTGCAGTCCGTCGAGGATGGTTCCGGCCTGACGTTTGTCGGGCAAGGCTTCGTGCCATTTGGCGGCAAAGCCAGAGCAAGACTTGGTCTGTGTGCCGATTTTGGCGTGCAGATGTTCCGTCTGAATGAAAGCCAAGAGCCGCAGCGCATAGGTACGGTCGGGCTCCGGAGCCGTCTGTATGAGGTGTAGTAGCCGTTCAATCTTGGGGCGTTGCCATTCGTTCCATAACCTTCCGCCCACGTGCCGCTCGTTGAAATCGTCGGGAGTGAGGTTGAGGAGAAGGTCATAGCCCTCTGTGGCCAGTTGGAGGTCTTGCGCTGCCAGGGCGTTGCGCACCTTGAAGGCTTCGAAGACCAGACGAGGTGCGTACGACATAGCCACAAGACTGTTTTTATAGCGTGAATAGAGCAAAAAGGCCTGCAAGCGCTTTTGCTCTTTCTTTCCCTCCTCTTTTGCCTCTTCGTGAAGAACCGAGTGGCGCAAGAGGGTGACATAAAGCAAGAGCTGCACGTAGTGTTTGGTTTGCGCCACGGGCGTGTCGGCATCGTGAGCGGGGAAACCGCCTTTGCCGGCTTTTTGTTCAATGACGAGGCGTCCGTCGGTTTGCAGGAAGTCCATACGTCCCTGCAGCCCAAGTTGTTCAGAAAAAAAGGTGGGTTCAAGCATCACTCGGCGGCGGTCGAACCCGCTCACCTCTTTAGTCAGAGCCTCGCTCAGGGCGTGGCGAATGTGGCGCAGTTGGTCGAGCCCACGTTGATGAAAATCGGCCGAGAGGTTGACGGCCAGCAGATTGAGTGCTTGTTTTTTGAAAAACGTCTTGACGCTTTTTTTGTAAGCCTCGTTGATGTTGTCCGGCGCCCCGTGCAGTTCGTCGTCAAGCAGTTGTCCGGCCAGGTTACCCATCACGATGGCTTCGCTCGTCTCTTGCGGCATGAGGCGCGACAGCAGTCCCACTCGTGCGCTATGGGCATAGTCTTCAAAGCATGCTGCCACGTTGGATATGTCGATGAGCAGGTCGGGTTCGTAGATGAGCAGTTCTGGTGTGAGACTGCCGTCTGTTTGCCGTTTGGGCCTGACGACGTTGACTTGTGTGCCCTCGCGGAGCCATTCTTTCAGATAAGACCAGTCTGCCGTTTCGGGGTCTTCGGTCCATCCGGTGAAAGAGATGGTGAGTTGGCGGCCGGTCTCGTCTTCTTCGGCGGTGAAGTTTTCGGTCGCCACCGTTTTCACGATGACGCGCAGATAGTCGGCTTCCACTCGTTCGCTTTCCGAGGGCCACTTGTCTGTCATTACGCCTTTAAGCGATTGGGGAATAGTGGCCTCATAGACTAAGGCTGTGAAGGCGCAGAGCGCACTCAGACAGGGGGTGAAATAGCGCTCAAGTTCGTCATGGCTTTTTTGTTGCCGTTGGTGCAGGAAGCGACGGGTGCGGTTGACGCGATAAGCCAATTGGGCGTCGGCGTGATACTGCCCCAGCAGATAGTCGGCTTTGGAAAATTGACCCGAAAACTTCAACTTGAGTCCGGCCGTCTTACGGTCGAGCACGAGTGTCAGGGCACGGCTCAAGGCGTCGAAAGCCTCGTCGACAATCGGCATGGCCTGCAGAGCCGAGTGCAGTTCTTCAAAGACACATGCCGCTTCGCTTGTGGCGATGGGTGTTTCGGGGGCAGCAGAAGGGGATTTAGCCATAGTTTTCAAGCGTTTGTAGTGATGCGAGTGGGAGGGCTAAGGGCAGAAAAACCAACTGCACGTCGTCGCCCTAAGCGAGCGAGACGTGCAGTCTTTTATGGATTGAGGCACACTGGTGCCGCAAACTCTGAGATTAGAGCTGAGGACCAGCAGCTACGAGAGCCTTACCTGCTTCGTTGCCTTCATACTTGGAAAAGTTCTTGATGAAGCGGGCAGCGAGGTCTTTAGCCTTTTCTTCCCACTTGCAAGCGCAGTCGTAGGTGTCGCGCGGGTCGAGGATGTTGGTGTCTACGCCGGGCAACTCTGTGGGCACAACGAAGTTGAAGAAAGGAATAACCTTAGTCGGAGCCTTGTCGATAGAGCCGTCAAGGATGGCGTCGATGATGCCACGGGTGTCGCGGATAGAGATACGCTTGCCTGTGCCGTTCCAACCGGTGTTGACGAGATAAGCCTTGGCACCGTTCTTTTCCATTTTCTTCACGAGTTCCTGAGCATACTTGGTGGGGTGGAGCTCAAGGAAGGCCTGGCCGAAGCAAGCCGAGAAAGTGGGAGTGGGCTCGGTGATGCCACGTTCCGTACCGGCGAGTTTGGCGGTGAAGCCGGAGAGGAAGTAATACTGAGCCTGCTCAGAGCTGAGGATAGACACGGGAGGCAACACACCGAAGGCGTCGGCAGAGAGGAAGATAACCTGCTTGGCAGCCGGACCCTTGCTGATGGGCTTCACGATGTTGGTGATGTGGTCGATGGGGTAGCTAACGCGAGTGTTCTCGGTCACGCTCTTGTCGGCGAAGTCGATTTTGCCGTTAGCGTCGACGGTGACGTTTTCGAGCAGTGCGTTACGCTTGATGGCGCCATAGATATCGGGCTCGCTCTCTTTGTCGAGGTTGATAACCTTGGCATAGCAACCACCTTCGTAGTTGAACACGCCTTCGTCGTCCCAGCCGTGCTCGTCGTCGCCGATGAGTTTACGTTTCGGGTCGGTAGAGAGCGTTGTTTTGCCGGTACCGGAGAGACCGAAGAAGATGGCGGTGCTGGTCTCGTCCATGTTGGTGTTGGCAGAGCAGTGCATAGAAGCGATGCCCTTGAGCGGGTTGTAGTAGTTCATCATTGAGAACATACCCTTCTTCATCTCACCGCCATACCAAGTGTTGATAATCACCTGCTCGCGGCTGGTGATGTTGAACACAACGGCAGTCTCAGAGTTGAGACCGAGTTCCTTGTAGTTTTCAACTTTGGCCTTAGAAGCGTTGTAGACGATGAAGTCGGGTTCAAACTCGGCGAGTTCTTCAGCCGTCGGGCGGATGAACATGTTGGTCACGAAGTGAGCCTGCCAAGCCACCTCAACGATGAAGCGGACAGCCATGCGGGTCTCTTTGTTGGCACCGCAGAAACCGTCAACCACAAAGAGGCGTTTGTTGGAGAGCTCTTTCTGAGCGAGTTCTTTAACAGCTTTCCAAGCTTCCAGAGAAGCGGGCTTGTTGTCGTTTTTGTATTCGTCGCTCGTCCACCAAACGGTGTCTTTTGAGTTCTCGTCCATAACGATGAACTTGTCTTTGGGTGAGCGACCGGTGTAGATACCTGTCATTACGTTGACGGCACCGAGCTCGGTTTCTTGACCTACTTCGAAGCCTTCGAGGCCTGCTTTGGTCTCTTCTTCAAACAGCTGTTCGAAAGAGGGGTTGTGTACGATTTCGGTTACGCCGGTAATGCCGTACTTGCTTAAATCTAATGTTGCCATAATTGATTTATGAATAAAATGGTTTGATATGTTGTGGCTTTTTTCACGGAGGCCGACCACTTGTCGGCGCATTACTCCCGTGCAAGGGCAAAATTACTAAAAAAGGTTTTTACCCAAACTAAAATCGCTTTTTTTATGCCGTCTTTTCACGCTTTATTAACTGATTTTTAAATTACTGGGCCATTCAACGGGCCAATTGCAAACCCCATTTGTCATTTCGTGGTCTATGGTGTTTGGGTATAAGTGGCTTGAGCGCCAGCGTCGGGTATGCCACGGTGGGACCGGCTGAGGGATTATGGTCGAAAGATTATCCAAACCTCGGCGAGCGTCATCCCGTCGACCGTTGCCTTTTGGCCATGGGCCGGAACCGGCTTTTTTGTTCAAATATGACGGTTGGTCGTGACAAAATAACTTCTTTTTTCTTCTCAAAACCTTTTCGCCGCCTTTCCGAGGTTCCTCAAAACCGCTTTTAAGCACGAGATGACGCTCGAAACCATCAAAACCACGACTGTCTTTAACCCCAAAAAACCTGCAATATGCTCACGAAAAACTCGCCTTAGGCGCGTAACGCGTTGAAACGTAAAAAATAGCCCCTTTTAGGGCCTCCTTCTTATCTCTCACGTCAAAGATAACAAAATACGGGGGTGCGAAAAAAGACAAAAGGGCGAGGCGTGGTCAAATAGGCGATGAGTAATCTTGTCTTCGGTCTATGACTTGCTTTTTTTCGCCATAGGCGGTGTGGTTTAATATAAAAACTTCGTATTTTTGTAAAAAACATATCTCGCTTATCAAACCTTATGAAAATCGTTAATCTTGAAGCGCATCCCTCTGTGGTCAATGTCTATATGTCTGAGTTGCGCCACCGCGACTACCAGACTAATCGTGCGCTGTTTCGCAACAACCTTGAGCGCATAGGTCACGTGATGGCCTACGAATTGAGCCGTACGCTGAATTACTCCGTCAAGACGGTGGAAACGCCGCTTGGCGTCAAGCAAATGCCCACGCCAGACGACCACATCGTGGTGGGCACGGTGTTGAGAGCCGGTTTGGCCTTTCATCAAGGTTTTCTTGATGTTTTCGACCATGCCGACGCAGGATTTGTGGCGGCCTACCGTGAAGAGGGTGGCAAAGACGATCTCAAAATCCACCTCGACTATTTGGCTGCGCCGCGGCTTGAGGGCTCCACATTTATTCTCGTAGACCCTATGCTGGCTACCGGTGGCAGTTTGGTTTTGGCTCACGAGGCCTTCACCCGATTGGGGCGGCCGGCTCGGCTACACATCTGCTGCGTCATAGCATCTCGGGAGGGCGTGGCCAAGCTCTCTGAGAAGTTTCCCGGTGACGAGGTGACGCTTTGGGTGGCTGCCATCGACGACGAGCTCAACGAAGCGGCCTACATCGTTCCCGGACTGGGCGATGCCGGCGACCTTTCCTTCGGCGAGAAGGTGTCGCTTTGATTACATGGTCGTCATCAAGCTCATTTTGCCCAAAGCCCAATATAAAAGCGAGCGGACAGGAATAAGGCAGTTCCTTGTCCGCTCGCTTTATGTTGGCGAGGCCTTGACGGCCGGATTAGTGTCTTTGTCGGCGCACGCTCAAACCAGCGTTTTTGCTTGAGCCGGACGACTTGGTGCTCTTGGGCTTTGATGTCTTGGTCTTGACCGTCGTGGAGCTTTGGCGTCGGCCTGTTGTGGCCGTGCGCCGTGTGGTGGTCTTTTTCTCTTTCACGTTGGCGGCGGCGATGCTGTCGGCTGCGGCCTTTTCGGCAGCCGCTTTGGCCATGGCCACCGAGTCGCGGCCGTAGACACGGTCTTGGAAGTCGGCCATCTCTTTGCTGATGCGCTTTTGCTCCTTAGACAGTTGGGCTTCGTCGTGGCAGTAATTGCTCAAGATGCGGTCTTGGAGGTTGGCCGTCTTGTAGATGTCGCCTTCATAGGCTTCGGTGTTGAAGAAATCGTCGGCAGAAATAAGAGCCGCGTTGTTGAGGTTGCTGCCCATAAGCATCAACTTGCCCAAATAAGGAGCCACGTCGCTGTATTTCACCCAAAACATGGGATATTGCGAGTCGGTGCCGCCGAAGTCGTCGTCGCCACGCTTGAGCACCGGGCACAATGCGCTGACCGCCGTGCGGAATGAGGCCGTGTGTTGATCGTAATAGCGGCTCACCTTGATGTAGAAAAGTTTTACCTCGTCTGAGGGCAGGTCGGCGTCGTTCACACGCACCTGTTCGCCGCGCGACTCATAAAAGATATGGTAGCGATCCATCAGTTCCTTCACGCCGACACGATTTTTTTCAGAGAAGTCTTCATTGCCGTCGAGCTTGTAGTCGTAGGCCTTGATTTTGCCTTGCAGCAACAGCTTGAAGAGATGGGTGAAGAGGTTCATGCGGCCGTCTTGAGGCGTTGTGGGGTAGTAGAGCACGGCGTTTTTGTCTTTCATCAAATCGAGTGAAAGATAGAGGTCTCTGCGCCAGGAAGCGTCTGTGGGCATCGAGGGGGCAGTGGGGAAATCACGATAGGCAGAGCCTTGGGGCGTCTTGGCCTGTGTGGTTTTCTGCGTCTCGGCTTGGCGACGTGCGGGCGGTTGGGCCGTGGCCGTCAGAGCCACGCAGCAGAGCATAAGCGCTATGATATGTTTCATTGTCGTTATGATTTTCCGTTTGCAAAGTGATTAATTGATGACCACCTCCATGGCCTGAGGCAGATTGCGCTCTATGCCGTCGGGGCCGATGGCACGCACTTTTGAGATATAGAAGCGCTGGCCGCGACGCAATGAGCGGATGAGTTCGCGCTGAGCTTCGGTGAAACGTGCTCCGGCAGAGACTTCGGGACGGGCGTTGCCCATACGGTCGAAAAATACCGTTTCAAAACTCAATACGCGGAAGGGGATGTCGAGCAAGCCGTCGTCGATGGCCGCACTGAGTTCTTGCAGACCCACGGCTGTGGCCTTGGCCAAACGGCCACTCTTGAAACGATCGTGACCAATGGCAATGTAGGCCGTCGGGTCGGGCAACTTGCGCACCTTAAAGGTGAACGAACCCATATTCTGCGACTTGCCACCCACGACGCCCGTTACGGTGAAGGTGACGTCTTGTCCCACATTGGCCGGCCGAGCCACATACTTGCCTTTGCCTTGTGAGGTGAGGCTGCCACCGGTCATCGACAAACTGATTTTGTCGCTCGGAACGCCCGAGGCCGACACACTGATGGGGTTGTTGAAGCCTGCATAGAGCACATTCATCAAATCTGCGGCCACGGTGGCACCCATAGGCGGCGCAATGACGTTGTATTTTTGCGTGAAGTTGCGGCGGATGGTCTCGCCGGCGGCGTTGTTCATCAGAATGTAGCCCGAGAAGCTGTATTCGCCGGGACTGCCCACGGCGAAACTGTATTGTCCGTTTTCGCTGATGCGGCGGCCGTTGACGTAGATTTCCGGACGTTGCGTGGTGTCGATGGCTGCCATGAAAATCTTTGAGCGGAACGTTTCGCCGGGATAGAGCGTGGTGGCTTCGGGCAAGACGTAAGCGCCCAACTCATTCACGCGAATGTCTTTGATGTCGATGTTGGCAATGAGTCCTTGCAAGACGGTGTTTTCTGCGGCGCGCACGTCGCTCTGCAACTTGGCCAGCATGGTCACGGCGGCCACCGAGGGCATGGATTCAAACATATACTCAGCCCAATTCTTTCCGGCGTTATCCGGTGAGTCGGGCACGTCGGTCGACAAGTTTGAGGCAATGATGGCACGCTTTTTGGCGTCGTTGACAAACGAGAGAATGCGTGTGCGATAACTGTCGATTTGGGCTTTAAGCTTCATGCCACGTTTTGACATGGGAGCGAGCATCACGCGGCCTGCCGCGTCAAGGTCTTCGCGGTTTTCCAGTGCATTGGGGTTGCCATCTCGACCGTCGGTCTCTATGGCAATCTCTTGTCGCAGGTGTTCGGCCAGCAGACAGAGCGAGTCGGACATCTGTTTCACCATCATGGCCTTGTCATACCACGGGCGCACCTTGGTCGGGTTGGCTTTCAGTTGCTCGACAAGGTCATTATAAATGGCCTCATTCTCTTTTGTGGCGCCGTCTTTAGAGCGGTTGAGGCTCTCTCCCACCAGGTCGAATCCCTTGAGCACCTCATTGGACACATTGAGGGCCAGCATAGCCAGCAAGACGATATACATCAAGTTTATCATCTTTTGGCGAGGGGAGAGCGGACGTTTTTTTACAGCCATTGTGTGGGGAGAATTATTTACGAAGCCGTATTGCCGCCGGTCGGGGCGTTGCCACGCATATTGACGGTGAGGGCTTCAATCATGCGGCCATAGACCACGTTGAGTTCTTCAATTTGTTGGGCCAGTCGCTGAGTTTGTTCGTTGATTTGGTCAATAGTGCCCACCTGCAGGCTAATACCTTTGAGGTGAAGCTCATAGACTTTGTTGATGCCGGTGAGGGTGCGGTTGAGATTTTCCATCTCTTCGCTGTCTTTGGCCAAGCGCGCACTTTGTTCGTCGACTTTGGTGAAGGTGTCGGCGAGCGTTTGCAATTTTTCAATATAGGTCTTGGTGGCCTCTTCCATTTCGGGTGAGAGCACGGCTTGGGCACGGTGGAGCAGTTCGTCGTTGGCCATGCGGATGATGGCGGCGAGGCGTTCGGCCTCAGAGGCAAAGGGCTGACTGCCGGCCGGTGTCATGACGTTGATTGCCGCTGCGGCAGCCTCGGCGGGGGCTGCAGGCTCGGGTGTTGTGGCTTGGCCGGAAGGTTGCCCCATGCCGCCGGCAAAGATAATGGTTTGGCCACCGACGGTCGCGGCCGGTGCTGGCTGTGAGGTCGTGCCTTCAGTCTCGGTGGTGTCTTCATCGCCCACCAATTCAGGGTCGTCTTCGTCGGTTGTTTGATCGTCGTCGCTCAAGCCTAATCGCTTGGCGATTTCGTCGTCGGTCTCATAGTCTTGTGGCAATTCGCGTCCCACTTCGGTCTTGTG
>JAHAWW010000167.1 GCA_018383375.1 Prevotellamassilia sp.
ACTCTACCCCACTCCTATTTATATATGGTAGCAAAACGCATCATTCCCTGCCTCGATGTCAAAGAGGGCCGTACGGTCAAGGGCATCAACTTCGTCGGCCTCAAAGACGTGGGCGACGCCGTCGATCTGGGCCGTCACTATGCCCGCGAGGGGGCCGACGAACTGGTCTATCTCGACATCAGTGCCACGCGCGAAGGGCGCAACACCTTCACCCGCTTGGTTGAGCGCATTGCCGACGGCATCAACATCCCCTTCACCGTGGGCGGTGGCATCAGCACCCTCGACGATGCCTCGCGTCTGCTCGACGCCGGTGCCGACAAGATTTCCATCAACAGCGCCGCCATCAAAGACCCGAGCCTCATCGACCGCATCGCCACGCGCTATGGCCGTCAGTTTGTGGTCGTGGCCATCGATGCCCGTCTCGAAGCCGACGGCATTTGGCACGCCACTACCCACGGCGGCTCCAAGGCCTCAGACAAGGAGCTCTTCAGTTGGGCCGCCGAGGCCGAAGACCGTGGTGCGGGCGAAATCCTCTTCACCTCGATGAACCACGACGGCACGCGCTCCGGCTATCCCTGCGACACCTTTGCACGTCTGGCCGAGACCATCCACATCCCCATCATAGCCTCGGGTGGTGCCGGTTCGGTGGCCGACATTGCCGAAGTGCTCACCACCGGTCGTGCCGATGCCGCTTTAGCCGCCAGCATTTTCCATTTTGGTGAAATCTCCATCGGCGACCTTAAGCGCCAACTCGCTGCCCAAGGCATAGCCGTCAGACAATAACCCCTCTACCCCATTCCCCCCAACGCCATTCCACACAATGAAATATTCCGACTTCAATCTCTCTAAATGCGCCGACGGTCTTTTGCCCGTGGTGGTGCAAGACGCCGTGACGCTCAAGGTGCTTATGGTGGGCTATATGAACGAAGAAGCCTTCAATCGCACCCAAGCCGAAGGCCGTGTCACCTTCTACAGCCGCACACGTCAAACCCTCTGGACCAAGGGTGAAACCTCCGGCCACTATCTCAACGTCGTGTCGCTCTATGCCGACTGCGACGGCGACGCTTTGCTCATCAAGGCCAACCGCATCGGCCCCACCTGTCACCGTGGCACCACCGCTTGTTTCGACACGCCCGAAGACGAAGGTTTTGTGCGTCGCCTGGCCGACATTGTCGCCCGTCGCCACCGTGAGATGCCCGAAGGCTCCTACACCACCCGTCTGTTTATCAAAGGTGTGAAGAAGATTGCTCAGAAGGTGGGCGAAGAGGCTGTCGAGAGTGTGGTTGAAGCCGTCGATGGCAACCGCGACCGTTTCATCTACGAAGCCTCCGACCTCGTCTACCATCTCCTCGTTCTCCTCGAGCAGATGAATGTGAGCGTGGAAGACATCGAGCGCGAACTGGCCTTGCGGCATCGGTGATGTCGGAA
>JAHAWW010000172.1 GCA_018383375.1 Prevotellamassilia sp.
CTCTCGGTGATGGTGTAGAAAAGATGGTGTGTGGGCGAATAGGCGAGTGCTTCAAAACCATAGTTGGGATAGATCTTGTCTTTGCCCATGATGGCGGGAACGGCCAGACGCCGTCCCGTCGGTGTGCCGTCGAGCGCGTATTCCAATATGGCTTGGTCGCCCTCGCCACTGATGAAAAGGGTGCCGGCTGGGGGAAACCACGCTATGCCTTCGCAGTCGCGCACGGATAGACCTTGGCTGTCGAGTGTGGGTGTGGGATTGCCGTTGAAGCCTTCGAGTTTGGCGTCGGTGATTTCACCGGTTTGCTCGTCTTGGGCTATGCTCATGACATAAAAGCCGTCGGTGGGCTCTTTGTCGCTCACAAGGGCGTAACGGCCGGAGCCAATGGGGGTGATGCCACTGAATTGGGCCGAGCCTATGCCCCACCCCGAAAGGGGTTTCTGGCCAAGGTCGCTCAGCGTTTGTGCCGCGGACGGAAGGGCCGTAAGGGAAGAGGCCAAAGCTATGGAAAGGATGTAATGGCGCATAATATATATATTGATAGGTCGAAGAGGCTAAGAGGGTCGAGAGGCTAAAAGAGTCGAGAGAGAGCGGCGCGGTAAGGCTGCGAGGCCGCTTTTGTCTTTGTGTCTCGATGTTTATTCGTCGAGCATAAGTTCCATGGCAACAGGTCGTGTGGCCAAGAAGTGAGCGGCTAAACTGCCCGGGGTGAACACTTGGGTGGGTGAGGCTGTGGTGGGGTCTGCGCAGCCATGATGGATGTGGAAGGTGCGCTCGGGTTCGGCGTCATCATGGTCGGCGTCAATACCTATGACGAGGTCTAAGTCGGGATAGAGCCGAGCCATTGCCGTGAGAAATCGCTCGGCGTCGACAACCCGGGCCATAGCATAAGGCCTTGAGGCGGCCGACGTGGCGACACAGGGCAACTTCATATAGCCCTGATCTGCACTCAGACGACGCTTCACTTCTCGCACCATAAGGTTCTTCACGCCCTCTTCGGGCGCTGTCAGCATAGGCAAAAAAGCGCGGCTTTCGGCGGTCTTTACAGCCAGACAGACGCCAACGAGA
>JAHAWW010000174.1 GCA_018383375.1 Prevotellamassilia sp.
AATATCAAGTGAGCGACCTTCGTTTGTTCTCAGAGAACGACGTGCGTTTCCTCGACGAGTTTATCTCGGCCAACTAAACCTAATACGCTATTATTCAGAATGATATAAAACGGAATGCTTCGTTTGAGGCATTCCGTTTTTTGTGCCGCCTGTGTTCAAAAGAGGCCGTCGTGTGTGACAAAATCTGAGTGAATTTCAATATTATTGGCCAAAGTCAATAGAATTGATAAAGTAGTGTAAAAAAAGCAGCAAATTACGGTCTTATGCCCATAAAACACTCATAATCCGAATGTTATATCATTCATTTACTGCCAGGCTTAGTCACAACGAGTCGAAAAGCCGTATTGTGTCACCTCGAATTAGGACAATTGTGACGAGAATAAGGACAGCTTTTTCTGTCATAAGGACAGGAAGAGTCAACTTCCGGGCCCGTAAACGCTTGAAAATCAAAAAAAGAGACCCATCGGCCTCTTTGCTCTTCTATCCTACCTCAAAGATAAGCCTAAAACCGGAGGCAGAAAAAGACAAAATTGCGGGAAATAATTCCGGAGCTGATGCGCAAGCCTTTGAGAGACATAAGATTATTAGCCCCGGGCGTTAAGCCCGGGTTATGAGAAAGCCCACTAATTTCCGGCAAAAGAAGAGGGTTGGCCATGCGATGAAACACCGCTGCCAACCCTCTTCTTTATGTGCTAAAAGGTTGTCGCTTAGCCGATGAGGCTGAAAGTGAAATCTTTTTCGGCTTCTTCGGCGCTGATTTTGCCTTCGCGCATCAACCAACCGAGACCGAGATAAAGATCTTTCTCGCTTTTGGCACCGGCTGCCTTCTTCAGTTCTTTACCAGTGAGAGCACCTTTTTCGTTGAGGGCTTCCCAGATTTTTCCGGCGAGTTCGCCGGCTTTCTGTTGTAACATACTTTTAATAATTGATGATTATGTGAAATGTTTCAAAATTGATTAGCGGACGTATGTCGCGCTTTGACAATGCAAATTTAGTGTAAAATAATTGTAATTAAGCATTTAAGTTGTATAAAAGGTTATTTTGAGGTCTGTTTTGCACAATGGAGTTTGCAAAAACCGCATTTGAGTATGGAGTTTTTCGTTATCTTCGCAGTATTGAAGGCATCGCGCCTATAAAATGCTTATTGAAAATCACACAGCTCAATGACTGCCCATCAGCCTCGCCCCACCCTGTCCATCCTCATTGCCTCCCACAATCACGATTGCAGCCGATTGATAGCCGACCTCTCAGCGCAGTGCACACGCCTGAAGACGTCGGGAGGGGCTTTGTGCGAAATCATAGTCGGCGACGATGCTTCAGACAACACGCAGACCCTTCAAGCCAATCGTGAGGCTTGTGCAGCCTGCGGCGTGAAGTTTGTCGAAATGGCCCAAAACGTGGGCAAGGCCAATTTAGACAATCTTCTGGCCGACGAGTCAGCGGGCGAATGGCTGATGTTTATCGACGACGACGCCGAGGTGTGCACCGATGATTTTGTGGCCCAATGCGTGAAAGACCGCACACTGGCCGACGTGGTCTGTGGCCTATTGATTACACCCGGAGGCGGAGCGCCAGAAGGCTGCGAACTGCGCTACCGCTATGAGCACGCGGCCACGGCCAACCGCACCGTGGAGGCCCGCAACCGGCACCCGTATGACAACTTCACGACGTTCAACCCCATTATGTCGCGTGAGGCTTTTGACGCCACAGGTTTCGACCCACGCTGCACGGACTACGGTTTTGAAGACGTGCTATTCGGCCACGAAATCGAAAAACAAGGACTGACGATTGCACACACCAACACGCCACTCGTGCACACGGGCATAGACTCTAATGCCTCGTTTCTCGATAAAACCGAGCGTGCCACGGCCACCCTGCTGCGCCTCGGCCACCCGCTGACCGACCATGTGGGCGCTTCACGCGTGGCGCAAAGACTCCACCGAATGGGACTGGAAGGCCTCACACGACTCGCTCTTACCCCACTGCTGCAGGCCATACGCCGAAACCTCTTGGGACGCCGACCCAACCTCACTCTTTTCAAAATCTACAAACTGGGGTACTACCTCAAACTGAAACACGAGTCGAAACACAAGAGACATTAACCCGAAAATGTGATTGAACGTGACCAGAGCGTCCAGTCACAGCAAAACACTCATTCACAATGGCTTATAAGCCTGTGATTGTGTGATTGGGAAAAAGGCAACATTTTGGGGGAGAGTGTGTGAGGGGGCCGAGCCAAGGTAAAAGAAAGAGATAAGTCTAAGCAAAAATAAGATTATGGAATACAGACGCAAATTGCTCAATGATTTTCTGGAAGCATTTCCCTTGGAAACTTTGTCGGAAATGCCATTGGAGAAATATACCAACTTAAACAGATCGGACTCTTTCTGTTATTGGGTGGAAAGTAGAACCTCTGAATTAGGCTCTATATGGGGAGGCTCGTCCTATAAGTTTGGCATTTATCAGTATAATGAGAAGCCCAAAGGGACACGTGAAAGACTGATGTGTGATGACGCCTATGCCTGGTATACGAAGAACGGCAAAACGGCAGAAGAAGCCTATGCTTTGATAAGAAGTGAGATAGTGAAGATTGCCAACCATGCCAGAAATGGCGAGTTTGAGTCCATTGACAGCATCAGCACCTTTGGCGATGTATTCAAGTGGAAGGTAGCCTTCTTGTATTCCAATGAGCAGTTGGTGCCCATCTATAAACGTTCGATGTTGGAAACTGCGTCAGGCAAGTTAGGAATGGGCAATCCAACTGACAAAAGCATTTCTGAGATGCAGCGTTTTCTGATTGATAAGAAAGGTTCGGACGACCTTTTTGTCTTCTATGACAGACTGCTTCAAGTGATTGACTATTACGGCCAAAGCAATGCGCCACAATCTACAGAAAAGAAATACTGGATCTATGCACCTGGCGAAGGAGCGTCTAAATGGAAACTATACCAACAGGACAACATCGCCTGCATTGGGTGGGATGATTTGGAAGATTTGGCACAATTCGACACCATTGCTGAAGTGAAAGAGCAGATGAGGGAGATTTACGAACAACCTGAGTCGAATTTCAATAACGATGGTCGTGCCGTCTGGGATTTTGTTCATTCCATAAAACCGGGTGATGTGATATATGCCAAATCCGGCATCAGCAAGATTCTCGGAAGAGGCATAGTGAAGTCTGACTATATCTATGATGAGAGCTATGAAGACTTTAAGAATGTGCGCAAGGTTGAATGGACCAACATTGGAGTATGGGATGCCCCACAAAGCTCCGTGGTGAAAACTTTGACAGACATAACAAAAAAGCCCGATGACGTTAATGCGCTTGAGGCATTGTTCAACACATCCACACAGAAACGCTACTGGTGGTTGGTTGCCAATCCCAAGATATGGAGTATGGCAGACTTGGCAGTAGGCTCCACTGTGGAGTACAACCTTTATAATGACAATGGAAAACAGCGCCGCATTTTCCAGAATTTCCTTGATGCCAAGGTCGGTGATGCCGTTATTGGCTATGAATCTACCCCAACGAGGCAGATTGTTGCATTGGCCGAGATTTCAAGGGTGCAAAATGGCGAGAGCATAGAGTTCGTGAAGAAAGAGGCCTTGAAGATCCCCATAGATTTAGCCACTATTCAAAGCATTGAGGGCTTGAAGGACATACAATTTCTGGGCAATCCACAAGGCACATTCTTCTGCTTATCAGAAACGGAATATGAACTGATACTTGACATTATCCGCGAAAACAACGCTGTCCCAGTAGTCAAGCAAAAAGAGTTTTATACAAAAGAAGACTTTCTTGGCGAGGTCTATATGGACTCCGAAGCCTATGATAGCCTTGTCGGACTGTTGATGCAGAAAAAGAACGTCATCCTGCAGGGAGCCCCAGGCGTCGGCAAGACGTTCACAGCGAAACGCCTTGCCTACTCCATACTCGGTCTGAAAGATGATGACCAAATCGAGATGGTGCAGTTCCATCAGAATTTCTCTTACGAGGACTTTATCATGGGCTACAAACCTACAGAAGAAGGAGGCTTTGTGTTGAGGCACGGAATCTTCTACAATTTCTGCAAGAAAGCCAGGAGCAACCCAGACAAGCAATATTTCTTCATCATTGACGAGATTAACCGTGGCAATCTGAGCAAGATTTTCGGCGAACTCCTTATGCTCATAGAGAATGGCTATCGTGGCAAGGAAATCAAGCTTGCCTACACAGGCGAAGACTTTAGTGTGCCCAAGAACATCTATATCATAGGTATGATGAATACGGCAGACCGCAGCCTTGCCATGATAGACTATGCCCTGCGCCGCCGTTTCAGTTTCTTTGAGATGGAACCGGGCTTCTCTTCTGACGGTTTCAAACTCTATCAGAAAAGTCTCCATGATGATACATTCGACCGGGTGATAGAGGCCATCGTTCGCCTCAACGATGTCATTACGGGTGACGACTCGTTAGGAGCAGGCTTCTGTATAGGCCACAGCTATTTCTGCAATCAAGAAACCGTCAGCCAGACATGGCTACAGAATGTTATCAACTACGACATCGCTCCGATGCTAAGAGAATATTGGTTTGACGACCCGCAAAAGAGCAAAACGCAAATAGATATCATCAAGAGCAAATTGTCATGACAATTGATCGAGGCATACCAATCAAAAACGTCTACTATATGCTCACATACGCTTTCAAGGAATTAAAACGAAACAACTATGAGCAGATAGCAGGTGAAGACTTTGAAGATATCCACGAACTGTTCGCGGAAATCCTCTCCTTGGGTATTGCCTATCTTCTGAAACAAGGGCTTCATCGACAATACGTCATACACGAAGACGAATTGCAAACACTGCGTGGAAAGTTGTCCATACACCAGACTGTCAAGAAGCGTATGACGAGAGACACCCATTTGGTGTGCCGGTTTGATACCTTCACGGAAAACAATGTATTCAATCAGATATTAAAGTCATGCGTGCTATTGTTGCTTCGCCACTCCGATGTGTCAGCAGACAGGAAGGCAAAGCTGAGACGACTTATGGTCTATTTCGCAGCCGTTGACAAGATTTCCTCTTCTTCTATCCGTTGGGATATGCTGCGCTACGACCGCAATACACGCACCTACCAGATGCTTCATAGCCTGTGCTATTTCTTGTTGCAAAGCAGGTTGTTGACAACAGAAAGCGGTGACGTAAGGATGGAGCGTTTTTCTGACGCCCACATGAACCTGCTTTTCCAGCGTTTTGTTATGGAGTATTACAAGAAAAAGCACCCGGAATATAAAGTGAAAGCGAAGCAGATAAAGTGGGATATGTGCGAGGATGAAAGCACCTCAGCATCTATGTTGCCCGTCATGCTGACTGACATTACCCTTACTTTAGGCGGCAGAACGTTGATTATAGATACGAAGTATTACGGTCAGACCGTCCGGGAGAATATGGGCAAGATAAGCATCCACTCCCCTAATCTTTATCAGATACATACATACGTCACAAACGAAGACAAGTATCATACAGGGCTTGTTGACGGTATGCTCCTCTATGCTAGAACATCGAGCGTTATTCAGCCCGACACCCAATTCAAAAACCATGATGGCAATATCTTTATGGTGAAGACTTTGGATTTAAGCCAAAATTTCGAACTTATTGAACAACAATTGGAGGATATCCTTAACTACAAAATATAACATTTGAACGGAACTTGGATTAGATAACTGAAGGGGTATCAACATCTCGTGCCATTCCGCTCGCCTTGCACTAACTCTCACTTCGTGCAAGTTAGGCTGCGGCTCGGGAATGTCAAATTAAAACAAGTTTTATTTGCCATTCCGCTCGCCTTGCACTAACTTTGCAGCCATATTAAGTTAAAATGAGAGGGGGAGCGTTAAGAAACCACTCTCCAAGAGACTCATACAGCCACTCATGAAGCTGATTTTAATGACTACGCCCTTCTTCTTTACAGAAGAGCATCAAATACTTACAGCACTTTTTGACGAAGGGCTCGAGCTTTTGCACCTGCGAAAGCCCAATACCGAACCTGTCTACTCCGAGCGCCTGCTGTCGCTCCTCCCGGAAGACTATCGACGAAAAGTCGTGGTGCACGACCACTTCTACCTCAAAAACGAATATAACCTCAAAGGTATTCACTTGGGACGACGCAACCCCGAAGCACCACCACGATATAAAGGACAAATCAGCCGGTCGTGCCACTCCATCGAAGAAGTGAAGGCACAGAAAAAAGAATATGACTACGTCTTCCTCTCTCCCATCTTCGACAGTATCTCAAAAAACGACTATCCCTCACAATTCGACCTCAACACGCTCAGAGAATTGGGACGACAAAAGGTGATAGACCGCAAAGTGATGGCACTCGGCGGCATCGACATTGACCAAATACCAATGTTGCGAGACTGCGGTTTTGGCGGCGCGGTCGTCTTGGGTGCCTTCTGGCAACACTTCAACCTACACGAAACAGCCGACTTCAAAGAACTCATCAACTACTTCCGCCGACTCAAGAAAGCAGCAGGATGACGTCGCAACTCTCACTGCCAACAATAAGATAAAAACTTAAACATCAACTCTATAAGTCTCCTCACACACAATGAACAACAACTCTTTCATGGTCTTTTCGGGCACTGCGTCGCAATATCTTGCCGAAAAGATTTGTGCCGAACTCAAATGCCCACTGGGTAAACTCACCACCACAAAATTCGCCGACGGCGAGTTTGAAGTATGCTACGAAGAGTCTATCCGCGGTCGCGATGTCTTCCTCGTACAGTCAACCTTCCCCAGTTCTGACAATTTGATGGAGCTCTTGCTGATGATTGACGCCGCCAAGCGCGCCTCAGCCCGCTCCATCTGCGCCGTCATCCCCTACTTCGGCTGGGCCCGTCAAGACCGCAAGAGCAAACCGCGTGTGTCAATCGGTGCAAAACTCGTGGCCGACTTGCTGAGTGTGGCCGGCATTGACCGCGTGATGACTATGGACCTCCACGCCGACCAGGAGCAAGGCTTCTTCAACGTTCCCGTAGACCATCTCTACGCCTCGACCGTGATGCTCCCCTACATCAAAAGCCTCAACCTGCCCAACCTCTGCATTGCCACCCCCGACGTGGGCGGTTCGAAACGCGCTGCCTCTTATGCCAAATTTCTCGACTGCCCGATGGTGCTCTGCAACAAGAGCCGCAAAAAAGCCAATGAAGTGGCCTCTATGCAAATCATCGGCGACGTGACGGGCATGGACGTAATCCTCGTTGACGACATCGTCGACACCGCCGGCACCATCACCAAAGCCGCCGACCTCATCATGAGCCACGGCGCCGCCAGCGTGCGTGCCATCGCCAGCCACTGCATCATGTCGGGTCCGGCCGACGAACGCGTCACCAACTCTGCGCTCAAAGAGATGGTCTTCACCGACAGCATCCCCTACCGCGGCAACTGCCCCAAGGTGAAAGAACTCTCTGTGTCGGGTATGCTGGCCGAAACCATCCGCCGTGTGATGGAAAACGAAAGCATCTCTTCGCAATATCTCATCTAAGCGAC
>JAHAWW010000175.1 GCA_018383375.1 Prevotellamassilia sp.
TTTGCAGTGTATTAGTCAAGTAATACACTATTCTAATCAAACACATATTTATTATGCTACGTCTTGATAATATTTCTTTTCGTTATTTCAGAGGTACAGCGCCGGTGATTAACGGCGTAGACCTCACGCTGAGCCCGGGGCATATCTACGGGCTGCTTGGCCGAAACGGTGCGGGCAAGAGCACACTATTATATATAATGAGTGGTCTATTACGGCCCGACGGCGGGAGAGTGAGTCTCGACGGCGACGATGTGACCCTGCGCCGGCCGTCGACGCTGAGCGACATTTTCCTGGTTCCGGAAGAGTTTGACTTGCCCTCTACGCGTCTGGAAACATTCGTCCGGCTCAACGCGCCTTTTTATCCGCGTTTCAGCGAGGAGGTGCTGGCCAAATGCCTCGACGACTTTGAGTTGGACCGCGACCTACACTTAGGCCGCTTGTCTATGGGTCAGAAGAAGCGGGTGTTCATGAGTTTTGCCTTGGCCACACAAACGCGTCTCATCTTGCTGGACGAGCCCACCAACGGCCTTGACATACCGGCCAAGAGTCTTTTCCGAAAGACCGTGGCACGCAATCTGGCCGAAGACGCCACGATGGTGGTTTCCACCCATCAGGTACGCGACATCGACGTCTTGCTCGACCACATCATCATGACAGACCGGGGCAAAATCGTCTTCGACCACGCTGTGAGTGAGATTAGTGAGCGTCTGGCTTTCGCCGACATTCCCATTAGTGACACGACGCTCTGCCCTCTTTTTGAGCAGCCTTCCATTCACGGTCGGTCGGTGGTG
This sequence comes from Prevotellamassilia sp., assembly GCA_018383375.1. GTDB lineage: Bacteria > Bacteroidota > Bacteroidia > Bacteroidales > Bacteroidaceae > Alloprevotella. The sequence goes on from JAHAWW010000175.1 coordinate 792, forward strand.
ACAGAGAACCGTTCGGGCCATGAGACGCCGCTCAACCTTGAGTTGCTCTTCAACGCGATTTTGGCCAAAGGCGACATTTTGGCCGGTAAAGAAGAGGGGTCAAGTCAAAACACGAGTAAACAAGATTAAGTGCCACAGATTAAAACTTACACACGATGAAAAATACATTCAGCCTTCATAGATTTGGTCTTTTGCTGCGTCACCACACGATGAGTGATTTCAAGCGCCACATGCGTGGTCCCATCGGCCTTTATTTCGGTTTGTTGGTGATTTATCTGATGGTTTATTACGAGCCAAGCACGAAGGGACTTCGAGTTGGCATGACCGAGTTTGAACTGACGAATATGGCCACAGGCATAACACTGTTGGTGGCGTTTTGCAGCTTTTTTGTCTATATGGCCTCATGTTTTGCGGGCCTGCACACGCGGCAGAAACGCACGGCTTTCTTAATATTGCCGGCCACCACGATGGAGAAGTATCTCTCATGCACCCTGTTTGCCTTTTTGAATTGGTTTGTGGCCCTCAATCTGGCCGTGGTTTGTGCCGACCTCACCCGTTTGGCTTTATTCCCCTTGA
>JAHAWW010000179.1 GCA_018383375.1 Prevotellamassilia sp.
GCTCGTCGGTGGAGAGTTCCAAGGCCTCGAGGTGTGCACCGTCAAACTGCAGGGCATAGTCTCTCAAGGCTTGGTCGCCGGCCTCACGGACGTGGGCCACAATGGCTTCGACACCGGCTTCAATCTCTTTGTCGTCGGGGATGTTTCGTATGGTCAGTGCGTCCCACTGGTCGCGGGGCGGGCAATGGAGTATTTGCATAAGCTAAAGTTTGAACCGGAGGCAGACTCCGTCATTTAATCATATTTTCGAGTGCCAGCACGAGGATGCCTTCTGCGCCGAGCGCTTTGAGCTGTTCGATTTTCTCCCAAAGCTGGTCTTCGGGCAAGACGACGTGGAGCGAGCACCAATCTTTGTCGGCCAAAGGTAACACCGTCGGGCTGCGCATACCGGGCAAGATGGCCACAGCTTCATCGAGGCTCTTTTGAGGTAGGTTCATCAAAACATATTTCATGCCTCGGCTGTCGACGATGGAGCGGAAACGGAATTTCAACTTCTCAATGTCCGTGCGCTTGTCGGCGCAGAGGTGAAGATTGGAGATGAGTGCAGCCTCTGAGAAGAAAACTTTTTCAACCTCCTTCAGACCGTTTTGCACCAGTGTGCCGCCTGAAGAGACGATGTCGAAAATACCGTCGGCCATTCCCACAGCCGGTGCAATCTCTACGCTGCCTGCTATTTCGTGGATTTCGGCATTCACTTGATGAAGGCTGAAAAACTTGGAGAGGATGTGGGGATAGGAGGTGGCAATGCGACGGCCGGAGAACCATTCCGGGCCGGTGTAGTCGACGTCGCGGGGCACGGCCAAAGAGATGCGGCAAGCACCAAAGCCCAATTTCATCTCTTCGCAGACGGTCCGACCCTTTTCGGCCACTTCGTTGAGACCCACAATGCCGATGTCGGCCACGCCCATCTCGACAGCTTGAGGGATGTCGTCGTCGCGGAGGTATAACACCTCCATGGGGAAACCGCTGGCTTGGGCCACCAACTTGCGCTTGCTGGCAGCAACAGAAATGCCCGCATCGGCGAGCAAAGACATGGTGTCTTCATTGAGACGACCCTTAGCTTGTATGGCAATTCGTAACATCTATGTCTTGTTTAGAGTGCAATTTGTTATTATTGTCCTGCAAAAATAAACAAAAAAGAGGGTGTAGCCAATTATTCGGCACGATATAAGCACAAGTTAGTCTTGCGCGGGGCGGCGGAAGAGTGAGAAATTGACGCTGCCATAGGCGCGATGTTCCAAAAAATCGGGTCGCTGGCTGAAATCGTTGTTTTTGCCGTGTTCAAGCACTAAAAGGCCGCCGGGAGCCAACACTTCGCCGCTCATGATGAGCTCGGGCAGCTCGGGCAGTTCGGGTAAGGCATAAGGCGGATCGGCAAAAACGAGGTCAAAACGTTCGGTTGAGCGCGCAGCAAAACGCAGGGCGTCACCACATAGCGGCAAAGCAGCCTCGTCGGCCAATGTCTTGAGACACTGGCGGATAAATGCAAAATGGGCACGGTCTTTTTCAACGCTCACCACTTGAGGGCAGCCTCTTGAGAGCAACTCGAGCGTGATGCTGCCGGTGCCGGCAAAGAGGTCGAGCGCCCGGCTCTCTTCAAAATCCAGATAGGCTCGGATGACGTTGAAGATGTTTTCTTTGGCAAAGTCGGTAGTGGGGCGAGCCTTAAACGACCGAGGCACCTCAAAGCGGCGGCCTTTATATTTCCCTGTGATAATTCGCATAGAGATTGGGGTTAGTTAATGGGACGATAGCTGAGCAACATAGTCATAAGGTCGTAAGACACGCCCGGGGTTGTGGCTATGGGGTGGCGGTTGAACTCAGCTGCCGGCGTGATGCTAATGATGTTGGCCGCATATTTGACCAATTCGTCGGCCGTCTCTTTTTGCAGTGTGTCTTCGCCCGTGACATAGATGGGCGAGAGGTCTGAAAGGCCCGGCGTGAAGGTGTTTCGGTCGTCTTCGCCGGTTGGGGCAGGTTGCACTTCGGCTCCCACTTGGCGCGCAATGTTAAGCGTGTAGTAGGCAGTGTCGGCAGGGTGGTGAACTTCAAACGAATTGGCCAATAGCAGTCGGTTGCCGTCGAAGGCGAAGATTTCGGCCGTCTGTCCGTGCACGTTGACGAAGAGGCGTTTCTTATCGGTAGTGTTGGCGCCCCGTGAGGCAAAATGTCGCAGCAGGGGAGTCATGGAAGAGATGAAGTTGACGCTGCCGCCGAAATCTTCGAGCGCGTGACACACGGTCTCGGCCAGTGCAAACACCACCACGCAGTTGGCTTGGGCCACCACATCGTAAAACACACGGCGGCGTGTCTCTTTCTCGGCAAAGCAGAGGTCGTAGACTTTCTCGCAATCCTCTTCTTGAAACTCGGCGAGCGGCACAAAAGTGGCCGGACCGCCCACCAGCACTTGTACGATGCCGCTGCCGGGCGTGCGGACTTTGCCTTCGCTACGCTCCACTTCTTTGAGGTTGGCGGCCAAAGAGATTTGTGGATTGAGCCGATGGCTGGTGAAAGCAAAAGCCGTGTGGTGTTCGGCATCAAAGCGTGCCAGTGAGATGCGCCGCTCAGAGAGGCGAATATAGAGATGTTCGGGCAGGTGGGTGGATTGAGGTTGGTCGTTCATGATTGAGGCGTTTTGATGTGAAACAAACGTCGGATGCCATAGAGGCCTATGGGCACAGCAAGCAATACGCCGATGGTGTTGGCAATGAAGTCTATCCAGTCTCCACTGCGTGTGCCTCCGGAGAGGTAAGCCTGTGCCAACTCCACCAGGCCGCTCATACAGATGGGAGCGATGACGGCCAAGAGAATGAGGCGTAGAGTGGAAGGTTTGGTGTGAGCACGCCAATATTCTCCCCACATCACGCAGCAGATGCCGAGATACATCAAGCAGTGGACCACCTTGTCAGAATGCTTCATTTGAAGTAATGAAATCGAAGGTGGTTTGATGAGACAGAGATACCAAATGGCGGCAATGCAGAGCAGTGTGAGCGGATAGCGTCTGACGAGCCTCAGAATGTGTGTCATTGGCGCTGGACGTGGTGTTGGCTTACCAGAATTTGTTGTGTGTTTCGCTGTATTCAAATCCGGCAGCTTGGAGTTTCTCTTCAAGCGTCTTGCGGTCGATGTCTAAATCGTCACAAAGCGCGTCGAGAGAAGGATATTGATCGCGAAGTTTCATATTGATGACGCTGAATAGCATCATAGGGTCTTGTGGTAGTGTCATATCTTGGGACAAAGTTAGTGTAAGGCGAGAGGAATGGCAAGAAAAACTTGTTTTTATTGACATACCCGAGCCGCCACCTAACTTGCGCCGTGAGGCGA
>JAHAWW010000087.1 GCA_018383375.1 Prevotellamassilia sp.
TCTTTCTTTTGTAAAATTCTTCGCTGCTTTCTGTGACAACGTGTCACTTTTCAGCAGACACTCCTATAATATATATTAGGGCAGAGCCCCACCCCATTGCCGATGCGCCTTTTGTCTTTTTCATTCCGCAAAAATGGAACTATCTTTGAAGCAAGAGAAGAGGAGAAAGGGACCAAAAGGGTCTCTTTTATTTATTTTCAGACGGTTACGGGGATATGGAGAAGAAAAACCGGGCTTATGGCAGGATTTTTCGGGTTTATGACAGGCGCCTCCAAGCCCCAAAAAAGCGATGAAAGCAGCCGTTTCGGGCTTTTTTATCGGCCACGGCGACTGTCGGAGATAATTATCTGCACACAATCAAAGTATTTTCGTCATTTTCAACCCCTGGTTGTGAACATTCGGCAGCCATTGCCACACCTCCACCCCAGAGGCTGTCGGCAGGAGATGCCGGCTGGGCAGACCTGCGTCTGATGTTCTGCGAACAGGGACCAATACAGGCGCTATCATTCTAAAACCCAAAACGTGGCACGCGTTTTTTTGAAAAATTTGCCTACCTTTGCGGCGTCAATCAAAAACCTTCACTATGTCTTTCATCGCCCTGCGCTTGTCACGTCGTGTTTTCCGTCACATCGGCCTCTTGCTTTGGGCCGTAGCTTGCGCTTGGCCTGTTGCGGCTCAGGCCGACGACGAAGACAGCCGCCGCTTCACCATCGTGATTGATGCCGGCCACGGCGGTCACGACGCCGGAGCCGTGGGAAGCCGTGGCAAAGAGAAAGACATCAACTTGGCCGTGGCTCTCGAAACAGGCAGACGGCTCAAAGCCTCATCGCCCGACCTCCGCGTTGTCTACACGCGACAGAGCGACGTGTTTATTCCACTACAAACACGCGCCGACATCGCCAACCGCAACAAGGCCGACCTTTTCGTCTCAATCCACACCAATGCCCTGCCAAAAGGCCGCATTGCCTACGGCGCCGAGACCTATACGCTCGGTATGGCTCGTGCGGCAGCCAACCTTGAGGTAGCCAAACGCGAGAACGCCGTCATCACGTATGAGAAAGACTACAAAGTGACCTACGAGGGTTTCGACCCCAACAGGGCCGAGAGCTACATCATCTTTGAGCTGATGCAAGACCGCTACATGAAGCAAAGCGTCGAACTGGCACGGGCCATACAGCAACAATACGTCAACTCCGGACGACAAAACAAAGGGGTGCATCAAGCCGGTTTCCTCGTGTTGCGCAAAACCTCAATGCCGGCCGTACTGACCGAATTAGGCTTCATCTCCACACCCGAAGAAGAGGCCTATCTCCTATCGTCGGCCGGACAGTCGGCCATGGCCCGGAGCATTGCCGCAGGCATCCAAAAATACATCAAAACCCATGCCGGCAACGTGGCCGCCTCGTTCTCGCCACTCATAGCCCCCGACAAAATTGACAACGCCGAGCCCGACAGGCTCAGAGTGCCGGAAAAACCAAAAGAAGAAAACCAAGCGGCAGAGCGCCAAGAAGGCTCCACCGACAGCCGGCCACAAAAAGACAAAACCAAAGAAACAACGCCTAAACCGGCAAACAACCAAAGTGGCAAACCAGTGTTCAAGGTGCAACTCTTTGCCACCGACGGACCACTCAAAGCCGGCGACAAACGGTTCAAATCGCTCGCGCCCGTCGACTCATACCGCGAAAACGGACTCTACAAATACACCTACGGCGCCACCACAAGCTACGCCGACATTAAAAAGACCCAACGCGACATCGCTGCCAAATTCCCCGACACGTTCATCGTAGCGTTTGTCGACGGCGAGCGCATCAATCTGGCCGAAGCCATCAAACGAGCCAAAGGCCAATAAATATTCAACAAACAGACACATACCGCAGACCAACTATGATACGCATCAGTAAAGAGGTGAAAATTGCCCTGATGGCTGTCGTGGCCATCGTTTTGCTTTGGATGGGCTTGAATTTCCTTAAAGGCATCAACATCTTCAGTTCGACCCACACCTACTACGTCAAATTCCACAACATCCAGGGACTGGCCGTTTCAAACGCCGTCTATGCCAACGGCTATCCCGTGGGCATCGTGCGCGACATCCAGTATGACTACAGCCGCACAGACAATGTGGTGGTTTGCATCGAAGTGGACAAGGCAATGAACGTGCCCGTCGGCACCACAGCCGAATTGGAGTCGGAACTGATGGGCGGCGTGAAAATGAGCCTCGTGCTCGGACCTAACCCCACCCGAAACCTCGCAGTGGGCGACACCATCATCGGCGGCATTCACGAAGGGGCAATGACCAAACTTGAAACAATGATACCGACAGTGGAGAAACTCCTGCCCAAGCTCGACTCCATCATGGGCAATCTCAACCGCCTCACTGCCGACCCTGCATTGGCTGAAATGCTGCACAACACTGCCGAAATCACCAAAAATCTCAAAGAAAGCACCGACGCACTCAACACCATGATGCACAGCGAAGTGCCCGGACTTGTGGCCAAAGCCAACCGCATAGGCTCCAACCTGGAAAGCGTCAGCAACCAACTGGCACAGACCGACATCAAAGGCACCGTCGACAACGCCAACGCCACACTGGCCGGTCTCAAACAGACCACCGACAACCTCAACCAAACCACCAACTATCTGAGTGCCAAACTGCAAAGCCGAGACAACACGCTCGGCCTCTTCCTCAACGACCGGGGCGTCTACGACAACCTCAACGGCACTCTGCGCCACGCCGACTCGCTCATGATTGACCTCAAGGCACACCCCAAACGCTATGTGCATTTCTCAATCTTTGGCAAAAAAGACAAATAACAAACCCAAAACATACAAGACATGAAACTACACATTGCAGTCTTGGCCGGCGACGGCATCGGACCCGAGATATCCGTACAAGGCGTCGAGGCGATGAAAGCCATTGCCGCCCGTTTCGGCCACGACATCACCTTCACGCCGGCCCTTTGCGGCGCCGCTGCCATCGATGCCGTTGGCGACCCCTTCCCCGAAGAAACTTTCAAAGTCTGTCAAGAGGCCGACGCTGTATTGTTCTCTTCCGTGGGCGACCCCAAATTCGACAACAACCCCAACGCTAAAGTGCGACCTGAGCAAGGACTGCTGGCCATGCGCAAAAAACTCGGTCTCTTTGCCAACATACGCCCCGTGACCACTTTCGACTGTCTCGTGCATAAATCTCCGCTCAAAGACGAGCTCGTCAAAGGTGCCGACTTCATCTGCATCCGTGAACTCACCGGCGGTATGTATTTCGGCGAAAAAAAAGAAGGCGACGACTATGCCTACGACACCAATGCCTACACACGCCAAGAGGTGGAGCGCATCCTTGAAGTGGCCTACGAATACGCCGGTCGACGCCGCAAGCACGTCACCGTAGTCGACAAGGCCAACGTTTTGGCTTCAAGCCGTCTGTGGCGCAAAGTGGCCAAAGAGGTGGCGGCCAAACACCCCGACATTGAAACCGACTTCATGTATGTCGATAATGCCGCCATGCGTATGATACAAGAACCGCGTTATTTCGACGTGATGGTCACCGAAAACACCTTTGGCGACATCCTCACCGACGAGGGCTCTTGCATCACAGGTTCTATGGGACTTTTGCCCTCGGCCTCTACCGGCGAGAGCACACCCGTGTTTGAACCCATCCACGGCTCTTGGCCTCAAGCCAAAGGCCTCAACATTGCCAACCCATTGGCTCAAATTCTCTCAGCAGCCATGCTGTTTGAATACTTCGGATTGACGGCCGAAGGCGCTCTCATCCGCCAAGCCGTCGACGCCAGTCTGGCACAAAACGTCCGCACCCCCGAAATCCAAGTCGAAGGCGGCGCCAAATACGGCAC
>JAHAWW010000205.1 GCA_018383375.1 Prevotellamassilia sp.
CCGCCTGTGCACTCCACGCCTCCGCCCGTTTCGACACCTGCAGGGCCACGGCTTTCGGCAGCGAATCTAACCGAGCCTTTGGCATCAACAACGCCGTGATGATTGCTTTTGCCTTTGCCGGAGCCTACCATCACCTGCTGATGATGCATGCCTCTGTGATTATGAGCGAAGGCCGGGGCTATCTTTTCCTGGGAAAAAGCGGAACGGGCAAGAGCACACACTCAAGTCTGTGGCTCAAACACATTGCCGGCGCCGACCTGCTCAACGACGACAACCCAGCCGTGCGCGTTGGCAACGACGGCACAGTCACTGTCTACGGCACCCCTTGGAGCGGCAAGACCCCGTGCTACCGCAATTTGTCTGTTCCCGTCGGCGCATTTGTGCGGCTTGAGCAATGGCCCGAAAATATCATTGAGCGCGAGCGACCACTGCAAACCTTTGCCTCGGTGTTATCTTCTTGCTCCACGATGATTTGGGACAAGCCCTCCTACAACGCTATTTTGGCCACGACCAACCAAGTGGCTACGACCACGCCGGCCTTCAGACTGAAATGTCTGCCCGACGAGGCAGCAGCCCGACTCTGTCACAAAAGCGTAACAGCATGTCAATGAAAACGCTCACCATCCCCAACGAAACACTCATACCAGCCGTCAAGGCGGCCATCGACGAAGGCCATTCGGTGACGCTTCGAGTGCGTGGGCGGAGTATGCGTCCCTTTCTCGAAGACAATCGCGACAAGGCGGTGCTCTCTCCTATCCGTCCCGACGAGGTGAAGCGTGGCGATGTGGTCTTGGCCGAGGTGAAGCCGAGTTTTTATGTGTTGCATCGTGTGGCACGCAGAGACGGCGACAATTTGACCCTCCGCGGCGACGGCAATCCTTATCTGCGCGAAACCTGTCGGACCACCGATGTCATCGCTATCGCCACGGGCTTCTTGCGTGGAAAGCGCGACAAATTCACCTCTACGACCTCGTTTCGTTGGAAATGCTACAGTTTTGTATGGCCCTCTTGGGGCCATCTGCGGCGGTTGCTGTTGGCCATCTATTCCCGCATACTCCATCCGCAAAAAAAGGCATAGACTCCTTTATTCATTATCCATCTCGACGTCTATTGACTCTTAGTCGCTGAGACCTCAAACAAAATCTCTCCATCCTATGAAAATCAAATCTGGCTTTGAACTTCGCGACATCTGTGGCGAGAAAGCCGTCATCGCTTCAGGCATTGAAAACCTCGACTTCAGCAGCCTCATTTCACTCAACGAGACGGCCGCCTATCTGTGGGAAATTGCTGCCGCCCGCCCCACGTTTACGGCAGAAGAACTCGCAGAGGCCCTAACAGGCGAATACGACGTGGACCAAGCCCGCGCGCTGGCCGACGTCAATCAGCTGCTCTCTGACTGGAAAACACAGGGCCTCATTGAAGATTGATTGCATCAACAAGACTGAACGCTTTGTGTCGTAATCCCATTGCACCATTGGCTTCTTGTATTATCAGATGGAAAAGTTTGAAGTTCACATCTTAGGTTGCGGCAGTGCCAAGCCCACGTTCAAGCACATGCCTTCGTGTCAGGTGCTCAACGTGCATGAGCAACTGTTCATGATAGACTGCGGCGAGGGCAGCCAACTGCAATTCTGCCGCCAGCGGTTGAGCTTCTCACGCCTCAACCACATCTTCATAAGCCACCTCCACGGCGACCATTGTTTTGGTCTACCTGGACTCATCTCGACCCTTTCGCTACTGGGTCGCACGGCTCCGCTCCACGTCTACGGGCCCAAGCCACTCGAGG
>JAHAWW010000207.1 GCA_018383375.1 Prevotellamassilia sp.
TCGGCTTCGCCACCACTGACGTTGGCATAGACGCGACAACGACTCATCTCGCCGGCGCCAAAATCGAGCGAGGGTGCCGAGAGCGTGAGATAAGTGCGCTCGGTGGGAGCCGCCAAGCGACCTTCAATGGCTACGGGAGCGGTGAACGACAATGGCAGGCCGAGTATGCGCTGAAAGAAGTCGTCTCGGCGGAGCGTAAGCGTGAAGTCGGCCGGACGGCGCGCTTGAAGATGATGGGCCGACGCATATTGGCTTGACGAAGTGGGCTGTTTTGGGGCGGTGGTGAGCCGGGCCGCAATGTCTTTTATTCGTGCGGTGAGCGTGGGCAGAGAGAGGTCGCCGGTGAGTCGTGCGGTGGCAAAATCGCTTTCTAATCGCACCTCCATATCATCGTCGGTCGGCGTGAGGGCAAGTTGCAGATGGCCTAAAGCATAGTCGCTCTCGGGCCGGGCCGGATGTGACTTCGCAAAGTGGCTCAGCGTGAGATGACCCGTCGAGATTTTTCCGCCCGACCAAGTGGCTTCGCCCTTTAAATCGCCAGACAAGACGCAACCCGAAAGGCGTGGGTCGGTGATGCCTATGGGGCGGTCGGCAGACAGACACAGTCGCTCTGTTTCAACAGAAAATTGCGCACTCGACGGCTTCCAAGCCATCATTTTGGCATTGATGTCGGCACGCATTTGCAGGTCGGGATGGGCAGAGACAAGGCTTGCCACCAACTGCGAGGGTGACACATGGCCTTCCAACTGTATGCCGGAGTAGTTTTTCGCTCCATAAGTGAGCCGGTCGACATTGACCGAAAGATTAGAAACGGCCCAATTGGTGCCTTCTTGCTTGATGCGACCGTTGGTTTGAAAGGCCAACTCGTCCGGCACAAGCGGTGAATAGACAAGGCGGCGCGGACGAAGACCGGTGGCCGTGGGCTGGAAAGCGTAGTCGCCACGTGGCCCATAAGCGCCTATGGTCAAGTGCCTATGGCCGAATGACATCCACCATTGAAACGACTCACGCCATCGGGGCGATAAACACCTTGTGCGGTGAGTGACACCTGCCCCAAAGCACGCAACTTGTTGGTGAGCGAGTCTGACACATTGAATGGTTTGAGGCTGCTTGCCAGTCGGTCGGTGTCGAGGTCGAGA